>JBOGHQ010000228.1:0-4485 GCA_050744785.1 Acidimicrobiales bacterium
AGCCCGACCTGGCCCTGGCCGTGGACGCCCTGGGCGCCCTGTACCTGGGCGGCGTGGGCGCGTCCACCCTCGCCACCGCGGGCCGGGTCGTCGAACACGCCGCCGGCGCCCTCGCTCGGGCCGGCGCCATGTTCCGCAGCGACCCAGACCCGTTCTGCCGCACCCACTTCTGACCTTCATTGTGCAGAAGGCCGCCAGCAGCTGGCGCCCTTCTGCACATTGGATGGTGACGGTGCGGCGGCCCGGCGGCGGTAGCCTCAGCCGCCATGCGCATGTCCCGCCTCCTGCTGCGCACCCTCCGAGACGCCCCGTCCGATGCCGACGCGATCAGCCACCAGCTGCTGGTGCGGGCCGGCTACGTGCGCCGGGTCGCGTCGGGCATCTACACCTTCCTGCCTCTCGGCTGGCGGGTCCTGCACAACGTGGAGCGGGTGGTGCGGGAGGAGATGGACGGCGCCGGCGCCCAGGAGCTGCTCATGCCCATCCTCCACCCCGAGGAGTTGTGGGCCCAGACGGGACGGCTCTCCACCATGGGGGACGTGCTGTTCCGGCTGGAGGGCAAGGGCGGCAGGTTCGTGCTGGCGCCCACCCACGAGGAGCTGGTGACGGCCACGGTGGCAGCCGACGTGGACTCCTACCGGGACCTGCCGCTCAACGTGTACCAGATCCAGTTCAAGTACCGGGACGAGCCCCGCCCCCGCTTCGGCCTGCTGCGGGGCCGCGAGTTCATCATGAAGGACGCCTACTCCTTCGACGCCAGCCAGGAGGGCATGAAGGCGTCCTACGGGGTGATGTACGACGCCTACTGCCGGATCTTCGACCGGCTGGGGCTCACCTACACGCCGGTGGAGGCCGACGCCGGCGCCATCGGCGGCGACGTCAACCACGAGTTCATGGTGCCCAGCCCCATCGGAGAGGACCTTTTCGCCCGCTGCACCAAGGGCGACTACGCCGCCAACGTGGAGGCGGCCGAGACGGCGTCGCGGCCGCCGGCCCGGCAGGCCGACCAGCCCCTCGAGGAGCACCACACCCCCGACCGCCCCGGCATCGACCTGGTGGTGGAGTTCTTCGCCGACCGCGGCCTCACCGCACCGGGCATGCTCAAGTGCATCGCCCTGGCCGACGCCGGCGGCGACGCGGTGGTGGTGCTGGTGCCCGGCGACCGCGACGTGCGGGTACCCCACGGCCTGCGCCCCTTCGAGGACGACGATTTCGCCCGGCATCCCGAGTTGGTGAAGGGCTACATCGGGCCCATGGGCCTGCGGGAGCAGGGCGTGCGCATCCTGGCCGACCACTCCGTGCACGCCGGCGGGCCGTGGGTCACCGGCGCCAACAAGGCCGACCACCACGTCAGCGGGGCCACCTTGGGCCGGGACTTCACCGTGGCGGAGTGGGGGTCGTTGGCGGTGGTGGTCGACGGCGACCCCTGCCCCCGCTGCGGGTCGCCCCTGGAGCTGGTGCAGTCGGTTGAGGCGGGCCACACCTTCCAGCTGGGCCTCACCTACTCCACCAAGATCCC
Source organism: Acidimicrobiales bacterium (assembly GCA_050744785.1). GTDB lineage: Bacteria > Actinomycetota > Acidimicrobiia > Acidimicrobiales > JBOGHQ01. Next base: position 1,520 of record JBOGHQ010000228.1, read on the forward strand.
CGGCGCCACCTTCACCGACGAGGAGGGCCGGGACCACCCCTACTGGATGGGCTGCTACGGCATCGGTGTGAGCCGGGCGCCGGCCGTCATCGCCGAGGAGCACCACGACGAGGCCGGCCTGGTGTGGCCCGCTGAGGTCGCCCCGTACCAGGTCCACCTGCTGGCCCTGGGCGCGTCCCGCCTGCCGGAGGTGGCGGAGGCGGCCGACCGCGTCTACGACCAGCTCGCCGCGGCCGGGGTGGAAGTGCTCTACGACGACCGCGATCTGGCGCCGGGAGTGAAGTTCGTCGACGCCGACCTGCTGGGCATGCCCACCCAGCTGATCGTGGGCGGGAAGGGCCTGGCCCGGGGGGTGGTGGAGCGCAAGGACCGCCGCTCGGGGGAGCGCGACGAGATCGGCGTCGACGCAGTGGTCGCCGCCTGCACCGGCTGACGGCGGAACCCGACGGCGCCGGGCGCCGGCGATATACTGCAATGGCTGCTTTTGTGAACGAGTCGGTCACGGAGCGTGGGCGGTTGCCCACGCTTTTCTGTGTCGGTCAGGACGGTCACGACGGAAAGGAGGCAAGGAGTGGACCCCGCGACCCGGGTGCGTGAGCTGGTGGAGCCGATGCTGGCTGCCGACGGGTTGGAACTGGTGGACGTGCAGTTCGCGTCGGGCACCCTCCAGGTCTTCGTCGACCGCACCGGTGGCATCGATCTCGATGCCATCTCGGCGGTGAGCACCGCCGTCTCCCGGCTGCTGGACCAGCACGATCCGGTCCCAGGCCGGTACTCCCTCGAGGTGTCCAGCCCTGGCCTGGAGCGGCCCCTGCGCCGCCCCGAGCACTTCCGCCGCTTCGTGGGCAGCACCGTCGCGGTCCGGGCCCGCCCCGACGTCGAGGGCGAGCGCCGGGTGGAGGGGAAACTGGAGGCGGCCGACGATGACGGCGTCGTCGTGGCGGGCCGGCGCCTGGGGTACGACGAGATCGAGCGGGCTCGCACTGTGTTCGCGTGGGGAGCGGCACCCAAGCCCCGGTCCCGGCCGGCGAAGGGCAAGGTCAGCGGCACGGCCGGCAAGAGGGCGATGTCATGAAGGGCAACTTCGAGTTCATGGAGGCGCTCCAGCTGGTGGCGCGCGAGAAGGGCATCGGGGTGGATACCCTCCTCGACGCCCTCGCCAACGCCCTGGTGGCCGCCTACAAGCGGATGCCGGACGCGGCCGAGGAGGCCGTGGTCACCATCGACCCCGAGAGCATGGAGTTCCGCGTCTACGCCCAGGAACTGGACGAGGACGGCACCGTGGTCCGCGAGTGGGACGACACGCCGGAGAACTTCGGGCGCATCGCGGCCCAGACGGCCAAGCAGGTGATCTTCCAGCGCATCCGCGAGGCCGAGCGGGACCTCAAGTACGAGGAGTACGCCGGCCGGGAGGGCGACATCGTCACCGGCATCATCCAGCAGAGCGACAACCGTTACACCCTGCTGGACCTGGGCAAAGTCGAGGCCCTCCTGCCCCAGGCCGAGCAGGTGCCCTACGAGCGCTACGAGCACGGCGCCCGGCTGAAGGCCTACATCGTGGAGGTCCGCAAGACCACCAAGGGCCCCCAGATCGTGGTGAGCCGTACCCACCCCGGCCTCATCCGCCGGCTGTTCGAGCTCGAAGTTCCCGAGATCAGCAGCGGGGTGGTGGAGATCAAGGCCGCCGCCCGCGAGCCGGGCCACCGCACCAAGATCGCAGTCTGGTCCAACGACGCCAACGTCGACCCGGTGGGGGCCTGCGTGGGCGCGCGCGGCGCCCGGGTGCGCATGGTCACCAACGAGCTGCGGGGGGAGAAGGTCGACATCGTCCCCTTCTCCGAGGACCCGTCGGAGTTCGTGATGCGCGCCCTCCAGCCCGCCAAGGTGAAGGAGGTCCGCCTCGACGACGAGACGGGCACGGCCACCGTGGTGGTGCACGACTACCAGCTGTCCCTGGCCATCGGCAAGGAGGGCCAGAACGCCCGCCTGGCGGCCCGCCTCACCGGCTGGCGTATCGACATCAAGAGCGAGACCCAGCTGGCCGAGGAGGAGGCCGGCTACGCCGGCGAGGAGTGGGCCGAGGGCGAGTGGGTCCGAGGCGCGGACGGCGAGATGGTGTGGCAGCCGGCAGAGGGCGGCGAGGCCATCTCGGCCGAGGAGTGGTCCCACGGCGGCGAGGCGGCCGAGCCGGCGCCCGCCGAGCCGGCGCCCGCCGCCGACGAGCTGGACGCAACACCAGTGGAACAGGTGCCGGCCGGTGAGGTGGCGCCGTCGGCCGAGGATGTCGTGGTCGGGAGCGCCGGCGAGGCCGGCGCTGAGGCCGAGGACGCCAGCGCTGAGGCCGGCGAAGCCAGTGCAGAGGCCGGCGAAGCCAGTGCAGAGGAGGAGGAAAGGGCGGCGCCGGAGGCCGCCACCCAGACGTCGTCGGGAGACACCGCATAGCAGCGCCTCGGCGGACCTGCGTCGGCTGCCGGAAGGTAGCCGGCCCGGATGAGTTGGTCCGGGTGGTGCGGACCGCCGACGGTGCCCTGGCCGTGGGGCGTTCCCAGCCGGGTCGGGGGGCCTGGCTGTGCGCCGGCTCGGCCCGCTGCGTGGACCTGGCCGAGCGCCGGAAGGCGTTCGGGCGGGCCCTGCGGGGGCCGCTCATCCCCTCCGCTGTGCACGCGCTGCGTGATCAACTCGAAGAACGTGCGAGGATAGAGGGCTGCGGCGATCGCAGCTAGGAAGGACTGAAGGACCAGTTGCCAAAGAAGATCCGCGTCTACGAGCTGGCTCGCGAGCTCGGGCTGACGAACAAAGAGGCGCTCGACCTGTGCGTCACCCTGGGCATCGGGGTCAAGAGCCACTCGTCGAGCATCGAGGACGCACAGGCCGACCGGGCCCGGCGCCGCGCCGACCAGGAGGGCCTGCGCCGCCCCGTGCAGCCCGAGGAGCCGCCCAAGGACGCCAAGAAGGAGGCTCCGGCC
>JBOGHQ010000229.1:0-5999 GCA_050744785.1 Acidimicrobiales bacterium
CTAGGGGCGGGAGGCCGACGACCGCCGGCGCCGGGCCCGGCGTAGGTGCTCCTCGTTGCGGGTGGCCATGGCCTCCAGGGTGGCCCAGTCCGGCTCGGCGTCACGCACGTCGTCGGGCCATCCTTCCACCGTGTCCTGGGCCCAGTCGGCCCAACGAGCCACCGCATGGTCGAGCTCGTCGAGGAACTGGCCGGTGAGGATCAGCCACGGCAGGCGCGGCGGGAACAAGCCCTCGCCCCGCAGGTACTCACGGCAGATGGCGGCGCCGATGGCGGCCCGTGTCGCCGTCCACGCCTGCACGGAGGCGATGGTCGCCAGCAGGTCCTGCTTCGACCCGTGCTCGGCGAAGAAGACCCGCACCAGCGGCTCGAACTCCACCACGGGCCCGGCCTCACCCTGCGGCGGCACGGACACCCAGGCGGCCAGGGCCCGCCGGCCCTTGGCGGTGATGCGGTACACCGTCCGGGGCCGCTTCCCGACCGACTCCTTCGACGCCGTGGCCAGCCGGTGGGCCACCAGCTTCTTGGGCTCCTCGTAGAGCTTGCTCTCGGCCCGGGGCCAGAACTGGCCCATGGCCCGCCCCATCTGCTGAGCCAGCTCGTAGGTGGTCCAGGGCCGAACGGCCAGCAGGCCGAGGATGGCGTAGGACGTGGTGGTCAGGGGCGAGGCGGCCGCCGCCATTGACGATCCTCCAATTGGGAGTCTACATTACTCCGAAAGAGAGTATAGGGGGAAAGGCGATGGGATGCTGCACATGACCGCCAACCAGGAGATGGCCCGGGCGTGGGACGGCGAGGAGGGCGACCGCTGGACCGAGCAGGCCCAGCACTACGAGGCGGCCGGCACCCGGCACTGGCGGCTCGTCAGGGAGGGCGGCTTCGTCACGCCCGGCGACCGGGTTCTCGACGTCGGCTGCGGTACCGGCTCCTCGACCCGGGACCTGGCCCGGCTGGCCGCCCCGGGCTCGGTGCTCGGTGTCGACCTGTCTGCCCGCATGCTGGCCTACGCACGCGAGCGGACCCGCGCCGAGGGGCTGGAGAACGCCGCGTACCTCCGGGCCGACGCCCAGGTGCACCCCTTCGACCAGGGCCGGTTCGACGTCATCACCAGCTCCTTCGGGGCCATGTTCTTCGACGACCAGCCGGCCGCCTTCGCCAACCTGGCCGCCGCCCTCCGGCCCGGCGGCCGCATGGCGCTGCTGGCCTGGCGGGAGCTGGGGCGCAACGAGTGGCTGACGGCGCTCCGTGAGGCACTGGCCGCCGGGCGGGACCTGCCCGAGCCGCCCGCCGGCGCGCCGGGCCCGTTCGGCCTGGCCGACGCCGACCGGGTGAGCGAGGTCCTGGCCGTCGCGGGCTTCGCGGACGTGGCGTTCACCCCGGTCGACGAGCCAGTGTTCTTGGGCGCCGACGCCGCCGACGCCTGGTCGTTCGTCCGCACCATGGGCATCGTCAAGGGCCTGACCCAAGACCTCGATCCCGCCACCGTGGCCGAGGTGCTGGAGGGGGTCCAACGGCTGCTGGCCGAGCACGAGACCCCGGACGGCGTGCAGTTCGCCTCATCGGCCTGGCTCATCACCGCCCGCACGCCGTAGCACACCGCGGTCGCGCCGCATGGGCCAAGCTGGCGGCATGGAGGTGCTGTCCAGCCGGGTCATCTACCGGGCGCGGGACTTCGCCGCCCTGCGAGCGTTCTACGAGTCCACCCTCGGCCTGCGCCCCTACCGCGAGTACGGCATCGACGGGCGGGTCACCGGGGTCGTGCTGTTCCTGGGGGGCGGCTTCCTGGAGCTCAGCGACGGCGGCGGACCGTCGTCACCGCTGACGCTGTGGCTCCAGGTCCCCGATCTGGCCGCCGAGGAGTCCCGCCTGCGGGCCGCCGGCGTGGCGGTGGTGAAGGCGGCGGAGCGGATGCCGTGGGGTCTGTTGGAGTGCTGGGCGCGCGACCCGGAGGGGAACGAGCTGCGATTGGTGGAGGTCCCCGAGGACCACCCCCTCCGCCGGCGGACCTGAGCGCGGCCGCCTACAGCAGGTCGGCGGCCGAGTCGAGGTTGGACACGGCCCACTCGCCCACCACCGTCACGGCCGCAATGCAGAGCGCGGCGATGAAGGCGATCAGGAGGGCGTACTCCACGAGCACGCCGCCGTCCTCACCGCCGGCGACGCTGCGCCGGTGGGGTGCGAAAAGGGCCATAGCCGGTCTGCCTTGGTCTGCGGCACCAGTGGGGTCGGGCCGTTGCGCGGAGTATGAGGCACGCCGGCCCCGGAGACCACGGCCCAAACGGGCCATTGTGGTGCCGCCCTTCCTGGCTAGTCCCGGACCGGGCGGCGTCAGCCGCCGAGGGCGGGGGTGCGGCCACCCACGAACGGCGGCTGCAGCAGCAGGCGCTGGCGTTTCGTCATGAGGCGGGTCACCTCGGGCGGGGCGGCCGGCGTGGACATCCACGACGAGCAGCCCGGCGAGTACTTGTAGAGGAGGGCCAGCCGGGTCTCAGGACCGTTCCACCGCAGCGTGCAGTGGACCAGGGCCTCGGTGAACACCAGCAGGGAGCCGGGCGGCTGGGGCACCTCCCGGACCAGCTTCCCGGCGCCGGGCGGCACCGGCTCGGCCGAGCGGTGGCTGCCGGGGATGCACCCGAAGCCGCCGTCGCCCGGCCCGCCCCCGGCCAGCGACCACGAGAAGGCGAGCAGGCCGGAGCGGATGGCGCCGGCCCGGTGCAGGTAGTACTGGGCTGGGTCGAAGGGCCAGGCCGGCCCGTGCAGGCCCAGCCCGCTGGTGCCCGGCTGCATGGCGATCCCGTAGGCGTGGTCGAGGCGGGCGTCGGGGCCGATGAAGGTCGACAGGGCGGCCACTGCCAGCGGGTGGTCGATGAGGTCCCGCAGGGCCTGGTGCCAGCCCAGCATGGTTCCGTGCCAGCCGAAGCGTTGGGACTCGATGGTGTCGCTGGCCGGCGCCAGGCCCTGTTCGTCGATGGCGGCCCGGATGGTGGCGACGCTGGCAGGCGGCAGGGCGTCCTCGATGAGGAGGTAGCCCCGCGTGTCGAACTCGTAGCGCTGAAGGGCGCCCAGCTCCTCCACAGGATCACAACCCGTGGAGGGGGAAGACGAGGCGGCGGACCTCGTCCACCGTCTCGGCCACCGCGTCGCGGTCGCCGTCCCCCCCCTGCACGTCGGGGTCGGACAGTCGGTCCGGGACGGCCCGGCCCGCCTCCTCCGAGGCCCGTTCCACCCACGCCGCGGGCAGCTCGTCGGGCAGCTCGGCCCCGGCCATCTCGGCGAAGTAGAGGGTCCAGGCCCGGGGCACGACCTCGGCCCACCGGTAGCCCCCCCCGCCGGTGGCCAACCACCTCCCACCCGCGGCGGAGTGGGCCAGGTCGTGCAGGACGCGGGCCGTCTCCCTGTAGGTGGGCGTGGTGAGCGACAGGTTCGCCAGGGGGTCGGTGTGGTGGGTGTCGCAGCCCAGCTGGGTGACCAGCACGCCCGGCCGCCACGCCTCCACCAGTGGGGGCACCACCTGGCGGAACGCCTCCAGCCACAGGTCGCCGCTGGTGAACGGCGGCAGCGGGACGTTGACGGACGAGCCGCGGGCGTCGCCGGCACCCACCTCTTCCACGAAGCCGGTGCCGGGGAAGAGGGTGGCCCCGGACTGGTGCACCGACACGGTGAGCACACGGGGGTCCTCGTAGAAGATCGCCTGGGGGCCGTCGCCGTGATGGACGTCGACGTCCACGTAGGCCACTCGCTCCACGCCCTGGTGGAGCAGCCAGGCGATGGCGATGGCCGGATCGTCGTAGACGCAGAACCCGCTGGCCCGCTCCGGCATGGCGTGGTGCAGCCCGCCGGCCGGGTTGAAGGCGTGCTCGGCCCGGCCGGTGAACACCGCCTCGGCCGCCACCAGGCTGGCCCCGGCCACCCGGGCCGCGGCTTCGTGCATGGAGGCGAAGATGGGGTTGTCGCCGGGGCCGAAGCCGAACTCCCACCACGAGCCCCGCTCCCCGTGCCCGGCCCGCCGCACCGCGTCGACGTAGCGCTCGGTGTGCACCAGGAGCAGCTCGTCGTCGGTGGCCGACCGGGCCGGCGTCTCCACGACCCGCTGGCCGTCCACGATCCCGTAGGCGTGGATGAGCTCACGGGTCAGGATGACCCGGGCCGGCCGCAGCGGGTGCTGGGGGCCGTGGTCGTACCAGGGGGCGTCGTCGCCATACCAGACCAGCTCGACCTTCTCGCTCACGCAGTTCCTCCGGTGGCTGCTCCCGCCGCCGTAGGCGGCCTCCCTCGGCTGCCGGCAAAGAAGGACGGGCGGAGGGTGCCGGCTCTGCCGCTGCCCGGAGCACCTCTAGCTCGCCGAGCAAGCTTTGCTTGCGAGGTGATGTTCACAGCCAGTCCTTCCTCTTGAAGTAGCGGTAGCCCAGGAGGGTGATGACGACCATGAGGCCGAGGGCATAGAGGTAGCCCCACCGCCAGCCCAGCTCGGGCACGTGCTCGAAGTTCATGCCGTAGATCCCGGCCACCAGGGTGGAGCACAGGAGGATGGCGCCCCATGAGGTCATGCGCTTCATGACCTCGTTCATGCGGTTGGACACCATGGCCAGGTTGGCGTCCACCGCGTTGCCCACCAGCTCGCGGTGGGCGTCGAGCTGGTCCACCACCCGCAGCACGTGGTCGTAGACGTCCTGGAGGTTGATGCGGGCCGCCTCGTCAACCGCCTTCACCTCGCCTCGCAGCAGCGCAGCGACCACGTCCCGCATCGGCGCCATGGCCCGGCGGTCGCTCACCAGCTGGCGCCGGATCTCGAACAGTCGCTGGTGCACCGAGGTCAGCTCGTCGGACCGGCTCTCGAAGATGTCCTCCTCCAGGTCCTCGAGGGCGTCCTCGGCCCGGTCGGCGGCGGCGAAGTAGCCGTCCACCAGCTCGTCCAGCAGCACGTACAGCAGGAACCCCACCGTGGCCACGTCGGGGGTGAGCCGTTCGAAGCGGGCTCGGGCCCCGGTGTCGTCCCAGGTATGGCCCTCCTCGTCCCGCTCCCGCACGGTGATGAGCCACTTGTCACCGATGAAGAAGTCCACCTCCTGGAGGTCGCTGCTGTAGGCGACGACGAAGGCGTGGGTGGGGTACTGCTCCAGCTTGGGCCGCTGCTGGTGCTTGCGGACGTCCTCCACGGCCAGCGGGTGCAGCTCGAACTGCTCCTGGATGCAGGTGAGGTCGTCGTCGGTGGGGTCCACCAGGTCGACCCAGAGCAGCCCGTCGGCGCCCGACGTGAGCCCTCCGATGGCGGCGGTGTCCCGGTGCTCCTGCGGCTTCCCGCCCTTGTAGGTACGGACGGTGATCACAGGTCACCGTAACGCCCGCGAACCGTTCTCTGCCTCCGATTGGCGCACCTCGCGCATGGGCTGGGCCCACTCCCGCACGTGGGCTGGCGTGCCCGTGTGGCGGTGCTCGGCCGGGCCGCCCCGACCGTCGTCGATCTCTGCCTGGCCTGCTCTGGCCGCGCTCTGCCGCTCCAGCTCCGCGTTCAGCTCGCCGCCGATCATGTCCGCCACCGCACTGAGGTACAGCCACAGGAGCAGGACCACCACGCCCGCCAGCGAGCCGTAGGTCTCGGCGTAGGACCCGAAGCTGGAGACGTAGAAGGAGAACCCCGAGCGACGCGGCCCACCCCGAAGCCGGCCAGCGCCGCGCCCAGGAGGAAGTCGCCCGGCCGGCGCCGGGCGAAGCGGCTCACGTCGGTGACCACGCCGTCGATGCCCTTGACCTGGACCTTCGTCGGCCAGGCGGCGTGGGCGCCTCTTCGGGCCGCCCCTCGGCCAGCGCCCTCGACTCCTCGGCCAGGCGGGCCAGGCTGCCGGCGGCCCTGCGGGCCTGCAGCTCGGTCTCGGCCTCGAGCAGCCCTCGCGGACGAGGGCGCCCTACGTTGTCGGGTCGTGGACGACAACCTCACCCGCGATGAAGCCGAGCACCGCGCCTCCTACACGTCCCGCGTGTCCTACGAGGTGGCTCTCGACC
>JBOGHQ010000230.1:0-2864 GCA_050744785.1 Acidimicrobiales bacterium
GTCGGGCTCGGTCTCGGCTTCCGCCCCCGGCTGGGCCTCGAACTGGCGCAGGTCGACCACCGGGCCGTCGCCGGCGGCGGCCAGGACGGCGGTGATCTCGTCACCCACCAGCTCGTCGCAGTCGAGGAGGGCGTCCCGGAGGGCCTCCACCAGGTGCCGGTTGCGGCCCAGCATGGCGGTGACCTCGGCCTTGGCGTGATCGAGGATCTCCTCGAGCGCCTCCCGGTCACACTGGCTGGCCAGCACCTTGGCCACGATGTTGGCCGGGGCGCCGGTGCTGGCGGCGTCCAGGGACACCAGGGTGCGGCCCAGTCCCAGGGACCCCACCATCGCTGCGGCGGCGCGGGTGGCGGCGTCCAGGTCGCCGCTGGGACCGGTGCCCGACTCGCCGAAGAACAGCTCCTCGGCCACCATCCCGCCGAAGGCGATCTGGATGAGGGCCAGGATCTCCGACCTGGTCCTCGTGAAGCGCTCCTCTGTCTCGGAGTGGGCCAGCAGGCCGAGCGCCGATCCCCGCTTGATGATGGACAGCACCTCGAGCTTGCGGCCCTTGCCCACCAGGTGGGCCACGGTGGCGTGGCCGGCCTCATGGGTGGCGATGGCCCGCCGCTCGTCCTCGGTGTACTCCACCGGGTGCTTCAGCCCCAGTTCCTCGGTCATCCGGGCCTGCTGGAGGTCGTCCCAGTCGAGGGCGTCGGCGCCCCGGCGCAGGGCCCAGACCAGGGCCTCGTCGAGGAGGTGCTCGATCATCACCGGCGAGTAGCCGAAGGTCATGGCGGCCAGGGTGTTCCGGAGCTCCGGGTCGTCGAGGGCGGCGGCGTGGGCCTTCTTGTCGAGGTAGTAGTCGATGATCTCCCTGCGCCCGCTGCGGCTGGGCAGGTCGAAGTAGATCGACCGGTCGAACCGACCGGGCCGGAGCAGGGCGGGGTCGAGGTCGGCGGCCCGGTTGGTGGCGCCGATGACGAGGATGTTGGCCGGCGGTGCGGCCGGCTTGCGAAACTGGCGGTGGGCCGGCAGCCATCGGTTGACCTGGTCCACGAACCAGCCCCGCAGGCGCTGGCCGGGGGGCGGGGCGTCGAAGGACTGGAGCTGGATGAGCAGCTCGTTGACCACGCCGGTGATGCCCTCGCGGCCGGACTGGCCGCCCATGCCGGTGCGGGCCCCGCCGATGGCGTCGATCTCCTCGATGAAGCCGATGGCGCCGCCCTCCCGGCGGGCGTGGTGGCGCAGGGCCTTGAAGTAGGTGCGGATCTTGCGGTTGGTCTGGCCGTAGTACATGGACTGGAAGGCCGACGAGGAGACGAAGAGGAACGGCACGCCGGCCTCCTTGGCCATGGCCTTGGCCATGTAGGTCTTGCCGGTGCCGGGCGGGCCCTCGAAGAGGAGAGCCCGGCGGGGGGTGCCGCCCATCCGCTCCTTGAAGGTCTTGTGGGCCAGGAACAGGTTGAGGCTGCGGACGACCTCCTCCACCACCACGCCGGCGCCCTTCACGTCGTCGAGGGAGACATCGATCTCGCTGGGCCGGAACAGGACGTGGGGTGACCGGCCCGCGCCCAGCAGCGGCACCACGATCACCAGGGACAGGATCACGATGAGGACCAGGCCGGGCACCAGCTCGGGCGGGAGGCCGAGGTCGGGGAAGCCGGGCCGCACAGGGTCGCCGTCGAGGTTGCGTGCCCACAGCCACAGCGCCAGGGGGGCCAGGAACAGCGCCAGCCGGCTCAGCCTGCGGCGGCGGCTGCGCTCCCGCGTCACGGCCACGTCGGCCACGGCCCGGAGCACCTCCGACTGGCCCAACCTGCTCAGTTCCGTGTTCTGCAGCGGCTCGGCTCGCATGATGACCACTGTAGGTGGTCGTCTGGGCGGTTACTAGCCACTCTTTGGGACTATTGGGACTCCCTCCGTGTCACCGCCCCAAATGACCAGACGGGTGGCCCGAAGGGGCTACGTCCGCAGTCCCCAATAGGGACGGCGGCCTGCGGGGATCCCATCCCGGCCCGGGTTGGTTCGGTCCCGCTGCGACACGACGGGATCGGCCAACCCCCAGTCCGCCTTCACGGCCGGGTCGTCCCAGGCCATGCCCAGCTCGTCGGCGGCGTTGTAGTAGCCGTCGACCAGGTAGGTGAGGGTGAGATCGGTGAGGGCGGCGAAGCCGTGGGCCACGCCGGGCGGGATGAACACGCCCCGCTCGTTGCCGTCGCCGACATCGAGCACGAGGGTGGCGCCGTCGGTGGGCGACCCCTCCCGGAGGTCGTGCAGCACCACCCGGGCCACCCCCCGGATGACGTACCAGTAGTCGGCCTGGTGGAGGTGGTAGTGCAGCCCCACCAGGGCGCCGGCCTGCTTCTCCGACCGGTTGCCCTGCACCATCTCCCGGCCGGCGGGGAACCACGAGCGGCGGTAGCTCTCGACGAACCGTCCCCGCTCGTCGCCGTGGGAGTCGGGCTCCACGACGACGACACCGGCGATGACGTCGGACTCGGTGATGGTGGGCACCGGCCGAGACTACCGACGCCGCCCGGGGCGGAGCCGGGCCGCGGCCACGAAGATCAGCCCGCCGGCGGCGCCGGCCACCACCTCGGGCCACCGGGCACCCCGCCGGCCGGCGGCCACGGCCACCACGGCCAGGCCCAGCAGGACCGCGTTGCGGCCCAGTGTGTCGGGGCCGACCGGGTCGGGGGAGGTCTCGCCGAAGCAGCCGCAGGGCACCGCCTCTCCTCGGGCCAGCCGCAGGGCAACCGCCGTGGTGAAGGCGGCCACCAGGCCGGCGGCGCCGAGGGTGGTCCAGGGCAGGCCGACGCCGGCGATCAGCAGGCCGCCCAGGCCGAGCTCCGTCCACGGCAGTGCCCGGGCCAGCCACCGTG
>JBOGHQ010000231.1:0-2619 GCA_050744785.1 Acidimicrobiales bacterium
GGCCCGTACCGGCTCGGCGGCGCCCGGCGTGCCCAGCGCCTGCAACGCGGCCAGCCGGGCCCGAGCCGTGTCGCCGGCCGTCTCATGGGCCAGCGCCAGGTTGGCCTTGGCCATGGCGTAGCCATCGGGCCGCACGCTGCGGGGGTTGGCGGCCAGGGCCTGCTCCAGTGCGGCCACCGCCTCGGCCGGCCGGCCCGCCGCCAGGCGGGCCAGGCCCAACACGTTGGCGCTGCCGCCCATGCCGGCCCGGTCGCCGGCCCCGGACGCCAGCGCCAGGGCCTCCTCCAGCACCGGCACCGCCTCCTCGGCCCGTCCACTCGCCACCAGGGCGCTGCCCAGCTCCCGGGCGACGGCGGCCGCCTGGGCCGGCACCTTCTCCCGGTCGAGCAGGGCCCGGGCCGCCTCGAAGGCGGTCACCGCCGCGGCCCCGTCCCGTTCCCGCTCCACCAGTCCCAGGTTGAACCGGGCCGCCCCCTCCTCCAGGGCCAGGTCGCCCCGCTTGAACAGCTCGGCGGCCCGTCCGAAGGAGGCGGCGGCGTCGTCCAGCCGGCCGGCCATGCGCTGCACCGCCCCCCGGGCGTTGGCCGCCTTGGCGTGCTCCACCGGGAGCTGGTCGGGGCGGAACAGCCGGCAGGCCACCTCCAGGGCGGCGTCGGCGTCCTCCAGCCGCCCGTGGCCGGCCAGCGTCACGCCCAGGTGGAACTGGGCGGTGGCGTGCTGCACCGGGTAGGTGTCGGCGGGGTAGCGCTCGAGGCGCCGGGCCAGCTCCTCCAGGGGTTCGGCCGGACTCTCCTGCGCCTCGGCCGTCACGCCGGCCGGGGCCTGAGCTCGATCGGGACCGGTCCCACCGGCGGCGGATGGGGCGCGGCGGGGTCCTCCTCCACCTCGGTGCGCAGGAACCCGGGCAGGTGCTCCCGCAGGGCCTCATCAATGGAGGTCTGCAGGGTGACGGCCGAGGCGGTGCAGCCGGCGCAGGCGCCCGACATCCTCAGCCGGACCACGCCGTCCTCGGCGCCGACGATCTCCACCTGCCCGCCGTGGGAGTGGATGTACGGGCGGACGTGGTCGAGGGCGGCGTCGGCCATGGCCAGCTCGTCGATGCCGACCCCGTAGACGTCGAACAGCCACGACACCGCCGGGTCGGCCGCCCGCAGCTCCGCCACGGCGTCGGGCCCGAGCCGGTTGGCCAAGCGGTGGAGGGCGAAGCGGTGGATGGTGTCCACGCCGTCGAGCAGCTCGAAGGCCAGCTGGCGGGGCGCGCCGTCGAGGCCCTCGATGTCGCTCAGGAGCACCTCGAGGCGGTTCAGCAGCTCGTCGAAACCGCCCACAGAGGCAGGGTAACCCCGCGTTGTCCCGTTGGGGCAGGGGTTGGGGCTAACGCCGGAGCCTCCACTGGCCGAAGCACTACCTGCCGGGCGTATCACCGAACCCGTCCACGGCCCGGCTGTGGAGGGCTGTACGTGCTTTCCAGTCTGAAGATCCGTAGCCGGCTCCTGCTGGTCGCGCTGGTGCCAGTGACGGCGATGGTGCTGTCCGTGACGGTGTCGCGCTGGCAGCCTGCCGCCGGCCTGGGCCTGGCCGCCCTGGGTTCCGTGGCATCCGTCATCCTGGCCACCTCGGTCGCCACCTCGATCGTGACGCCGCTGTCCCAGCTGGGCGCGGCCGCCGAGCGGGGGGCGCACCTGCACGCCCTGGTCGAGGCGCTGCGCCGCCCCGGAGCGCGCGACGGCAGCGTGGCGCTCACCCCCGTCGGCCTCGAGTCCGACGACGAGCTGGGCCAAGCCGCCCAGTCCTTCGACGCCTTCCAGGGCTCGGCCGCCAAGCTCGCCGTCCAGCAGGCCGCCCTGCTCAACAGGTCGGTGGCCGACAAGGGCACCTTCGAGGTCTTCGTGAACCTGGCCCGCCGCATGCAGGGCCTGGTCGACCACCAGATCGAGTTCCTCGACGGGCTGGAGGCGTCCGAACAGGACCCCGACACCCTCGACAACCTCTTCAAGCTGGACCAGCTGGCCACACGGGTGCGGCGCAACGCCGAGAGCCTGCTGGCCATGGCCGGCACCACCTCGGGCCGGAGCTGGGAGCGGCCCCTGTCCATGTCCGACGTCATCCGGGCCGGCATCGCCGAGATCGAGGACCTGGGCCGCATCGACCTGGTGGTCCACGACGACGCCACCATGGTCGGCAACGTCGCTGCCGACGCCGCCCACCTGCTGTCCGAGCTGCTAGAGAACGCTACTCGCTGGTCGCCGCCCGACACCAGAGTCGAGGTGACGGGTGAGCCCAAGCTGGGCGGCTACAGGATCGAGGTCCGGGACAGCGGCATCGGCATGGACGCCGAGGCCCTGGCCGAGGCCAACCACATCCTCACCGGCCCGGCCCTGGCCGGCGCCACCGTGGCCCGCTCCCTCGGCCTGGTGGTGGCCGGGCGGCTGGCCAAGCGGCTGGGCATCACCGTCCACCTCGCCGCCGGCTCCCCGGGCGGCATCGTCGCCACCGTGCTGGTCCCGCCGTCGCTCATGGTGTCGGGCGAGGCGGCTGAGGCGGTGGAGGCGGCCGGCGCCCGCACGCTGCCCTTCGCCCTGGCCCGGCAAGAGAAGCGGGCCCGCATCAGCTCCCAGC
>JBOGHQ010000232.1:0-5365 GCA_050744785.1 Acidimicrobiales bacterium
GACGACCATCGGTGTGTCGCAGACCTCGCACTCGGCGATCCAGCACACCTCGTCCTCGTGGAACCAGTGGGTGATCCGGGCGGCCTCGCAGAGGTCGCAGTCGTCGGCCTTCACCCGCTCGTCCACCTGCCCCAACGTACCGGCCCGCCCCCGGGCGCGGATCCGCTCGGCGGAGCGACCGGTACGGTGGCCACGGATGGATCGGAAGCACGCCGGCACCGGCTACCTCGCCCTGCCCGACTCGGGGACCGGTCCGGGGATCCTCGTCCTGCACGCTTGGTGGGGCCTCAACCGGGTCTTCCGGGACGTGTGCGACCGACTCGCCGCCGAGGGCTTCGTGGCGCTCGCGCCGGACCTGCTGCACGGCCAGGTCGCCGACACGGTGGACGGCGCCGAGCGCCAGCTGGCGAGCGCCGACCCCGACGAGCTCGCCCACCTGACGCGCTCCAGCCTCTGGACCCTGCGGGAGATGCCGGCCACGCCGGACGAGCCGATCGGGGTGCTCGGGTTCTCGATGGGCGCCTCGATGGCGCTGTGGCTGTCGGCCCGGGTGCCCGAGAGCGTGGCGGCGACCGCGGTGTTCTACGGCGCGCAGGACATCGACTTCGCCGGCGCGTCGTCCGCCTACCTCGGCCACTTCGCCGAGGTCGACCCGTACGTCGACGAGGACGGCCTCCGGCTGATGGAGGCCGAGCTCCACCTGCTCGAGCTCGACACGACCTTCCACCGGTACCCCGGCACCGGTCACTGGTTCTTCGAGCCGGATCGTCCCGAGCACGACTCCGCCGCCGCCGAGCTCGCGTGGGAGCGGACGCTGGACTTCTTCCGCCAGCACCTGCAGGTGACGGCGAGCTAGCCCTCAGGCGTCGAGGGCGGCCCGGAGGTCGGCGACGGCGGCGCCCAGGTCGTCCGGGCCTGCGCCCGCCAGCCGGAGGCGCATCAGGGCGGAGGCGACGACGACGCCGTCCGCGTGCCCGGCCACCTCCGCCGCCTGGTCGGGCGTGGAGATGCCGAACCCCATCACGACCGGGAGGTCGGTGACCGCCTTGAGGCGGGTGGCCAGGCTGATCGAGACGTCCGAGACGGCTGCCCGCTCCCCCGTCACCCCGAGCAGGTTCACGCCGTAGATGAAGCCCGACGATCGCTTGCAGAGCGTCGCGAGCCGCTCGTCGGGGGTGAGCGGGGACGCGAGGAGCACCGTGTCGAGCCCGGCCGCCCGGCCGTGCGGCTCCCACTCGTCCAGCTCCTCGAGCGGCAGGTCCGGAAGGATCACCCCGCCGACCCCGGCGGCCACCGCCTCCGCCGCGAAGCGCTGGTACCCGGCGCGGAACACCAGGTTGACGTAGGTCATCACCACGAGCGGCACGCCCGCGTCGACGTCCCGCAGCGCATCGAGGATGCCGTCGAGCGTGGCCCCCTGCGCGAGGGCGACCTCGGAGGCCTCTTGGATGGTGGGGCCGTCCATCACCGGGTCGGAGAACGGGATGCCGACCTCGATGGCGTCGGCGCCGGCCGCGGCCATGGCCTCCAGCACCTGCACCCAGTCCTCGCCCAGCCCCCCGGTGACGTAGGGCACCAGCAACTTGGCGCCGGCGTCGCGGCGGGCCCGGAGGTGGGCCTCCAGGAACCCGGCCGGCACCGCCACCGTCACCCGGCCACCGGCGGGGCGCCGTGGCCCAGCAGCCGCATGACGTGCTCGGCGTCCTTGTCGCCCCGGCCCGACATGGTGACCAGGACGGTGGCACCCTCCGGCAGCTCCTCGGTGCCGGCGGCCCGGACCACCCAGGCCACGGCGTGGGCCGGCTCCAGGGCCGGGATGATCCCCTCCGTGGTGGCCAGCAGCTGGAGGGCGGCCAGCACCTCGGCGTCGGCGGCGGGGACGTAGCGGGCCCTCCCCACGTCGGACAGGTGGGCGTGCTCGGGGCCGACGCCCGGGTAGTCGAGGCCGGCCGACACCGAGTGGGCCTCGATCACCTGGCCGTACTCGTCCTGGAGGAGCTGCGACAGCGACCCGTGCACCACGCCCGGGATGCCCTTGCCCACCGCCGCCCCGCCGGCCGGCTCCACCCCCACCAGCCGGGCGCCCGTGTCGACGAAGCCGGCGAAGGTGCCCGCCGCGTTGGACCCGCCGCCCACGCAGGCCACCACGTAGTCGGGGTCGGCGCCGCCCAGCAGCTCCCGGCACTGGCCCCGGGCCTCGTCGCCGATGACCCGCTGGAGCTCGCGGATCATCCACGGGTAGGGGTGGGGGCCGGTGACCGAGCCCAGGCAGTAGTGGGTGGTCTCCACCGACCCCACCCAGTCCCGGAAGGCCTCGTTGATGGCGTCTTTCAGGGTGCGGCTGCCCGATCCCACCGAGCGGACCTCGGCGCCCAGCAGCTTCATGCGGAACACGTTGAGGGCCTGGCGCTCCACGTCGACCTCGCCCATGTTGACCACGCAGTCGAAGCCGAACATGGCCGCCGCGGTGGCGGTGGCCACGCCGTGCTGGCCGGCGCCGGTCTCGGCCACCACCCGGGTCTTTCCCATGCGGCGGGTGAGCAGGGCCTGGCCCACCACGTTGTTGATCTTGTGGGAGCCGGTGTGGGTGAGGTCCTCCCGCTTGAGCAGGACCCGCACGCCCAGCCGCTCGGAGAGCCGGGGGCACTCGGTGACCGGCGTGGGCCGGCCGTTGGACGCCAGCAATCCCAGGTACTCGTCCTTGAAGCTCGGGTCGGCCCACGCCGAGCGGAAGGCGGCCTCGAGCTCCTGGCAGGCCGGCACCAGCGCCTCGGGGAGGAAGCGCCCGCCGAAGCGGCCGAAGCGGCCCTGGTCCGACGGCTCCCGCATCAGGCCGGCGGGTTCGTCTCGCTGCACCTCCGCCACCTAGTCCGTCGCCTCCCAGTCGAAGGGGCCGGCGCCGCCGGGGTCGTCGGCGCTGTCGCCGTCGGCGTCGTCCTCGGGAGCGGCGGCCCTGGCGTTGGCCACGAAGGCCCGCAGCTTGACGGCGTCCTTGCGGCCCGGCTCGGACTCCACACCGGTGCAGACGTCCACGCCCCACGGCCGGGCCTGGGCGATGGCGTCGGCCACGTTCTCGGGGGTGAGGCCGCCGGCCAGCAGCAGGCGGGAGCCCGGTGGCACGCCCTCCACCAGCGACCAGTCGAAGACCTGGCCCGATCCCGGCGACGGGGCGTCCAGCATCACCACCTGGGCGCCGTACTCCCTGGCCCTGGTGATGGCCTTGCTGCCGGCCGGGAAGGCGTTGATGACCAGGGGGACGCGCTCGACCACCCACTGCACCTGGGCCGGTGTCTCCCGCCCGTGCAGCTGGGCCGCCTTCAGCCCGATGCCGTTGACGACCTTCACCACCTGCTCCGGCGCCGAGTCGCGGAACACCCCGACGGTGACGACCTCCGGCGGCAGGCGGCCCACGATGTGGGCCACCACGGCGGGCGACACCTGGCGGGCCGAGGGGGCGAAGATGAACCCGACCGAGTCCGCCCCCATGGCCACCGCCAGCAGGGCGTCCTCCTCGCTGGTGGTGCCGCACACCTTCACGAACAAGGGGCGACCGATCGCAGGGCCCGCACCGCGGCGGCCGGGTCGGGGCTGGTGACGAGCGACTCCCCCACCAGGACGGCGGCGTAGCCGGCCTCGGCCAGCCGGGCCGCGTCGCCGGGGCCGGTGATGCCGGACTCGGCCACCGCCACCACGCCGTCGGGGATCGACGCCTTGACCCGGACGGCCCGGTTGGTGTCCACCTCGAAGGTGGTGAGGTCGCGCTGGTTCACGCCGACCAGGGTGGCGCCCACCGCCAGGGCCCGGTCCAGCTCGGCCTCGTCGTGCACCTCCACCAGGGCCTCCAGCCCCACCTCGCCGGCCAGGGCGTGGAAGCGGGCCAGCTCGTCGTCGCTGAGGGCGGCCACGATGAGCAGCAGCGCGTCGGCACCGATGAGCCGGGCGTCGCACACGTCCTGCTCCGACACCGTGAAGTCCTTGCGCAGCACGGGGATCTCGACGGCGGCCCGAGCCTCGCCCAGCTCAGCCGGCGCGCCCCCGAAGAACTCGGCATCGGTGAGCACCGACAGGCAGGTGGCCCCGCCGTCGGCGTAGGCCTTGGCCAGCACGCTGGGCACCGCCTCGGGGGCCAGGTCGCCCTTGGACGGGGAGCGCTTCTTCACCTCGGCGACCACGGCCAGCCCGCCGGCGGCCGCCACCTCGGCCAGCGCGGCCCGAAACCCCCGCGCGGGCGGCTCGGCCAGGGCCTCGGCCACGAGGCGCTCCACCGGCCGGCGGTCGAGGGCGGCAACGGCCCGGTGGGCGTCGAGGATGGTGTCGAGGTAGGTGGCCACGGCGCCGGCCAGCGTACCGGGGGCGGCGTGAGGCACTCCCGAGGGCCGCGTTCACACTTCCCTCACCCGGAGCTGCCACGCTCTTCGCGTGCAGTCCGACCTGGGCACGATCGTGGTGGTCGAGGACGACGCCAACATCGCCGACCTGGTCGACATGTACCTGCGCCGGGAGGGCTACCGGGTCCTGCAGGCTGGCGACGGCGAGCGGGGGATGGAGCTGGTGGCCCGCGAGCGGCCCCGCCTGGTGGTGCTGGACGTGGGGCTGCCGGGCCGCATCGACGGGCTGGAGGTGTGCCGGCGGCTCCGGGCCCTGCCGCCGGCCGGCGTGGCGCCGGTGCCGGTGGTGATGCTCACCGCCCGGGACGGCGAGGTGGACCGGGTGCTGGGACTGGAGCTGGGCGCCGACGACTACGTCACCAAGCCCTTCTCCCCCCGGGAGCTGGTGGCGCGGGTGAAGGCGGTGCTCCGGCGGACCGACGGTCCCCCGCCGGCCGGGCCCGAGGTACTCACCGCCGGCGGCGTGTCGGTGGACACGGGGCGGCGGGAGGCGTCGGTGGACGGCACCCCCGTGCCCCTCGCCACCCGGGAGTTCGACCTCCTGACCTTCCTGGTCGAGCACCGGGGGCTGGCCCTCAGCCGGCGCCAGCTCCTGGACGGCGTGTGGGGCGCCGGCTGGTACGGCGACGAGCGCACCGTCGACGTCCACGTCCGGCAGCTGCGCAAGAAGCTGGGCGGCGCCCTCCCCCTCACCACGGTGTGGGGCGTGGGCTACCGCCTGGACTAGGGCGGCGAGAGCGAGACCTCGATGCGCCGGCGCCTGACCCTCACCATCGTGGGCGCGGTGGCCGGCGCCCTGCTGGTGGCCGGCCTGGGCACCCTCCTGCTGGCCCGGCGGGCGGCACGGGACGAGACCCGCACCGACCTGCTGGACCAGGCGGTGGCCCTGGCCGGCCTGGCCGACGGGCTGGAGCGGCCGCCCGTGCTGGCCGCCCTGCGCCGGTCCCTCCGGCTGGAGGGCGCCGAGCTGGTCCCCC
>JBOGHQ010000233.1:0-1906 GCA_050744785.1 Acidimicrobiales bacterium
GGTGTCGGCCCGGGTGGACTACGCCGTGCGGGCCCTGGCCGAGCTGGCCGCCGCCGGCCAGGGCCCGGTGAAGGGCGACGCCATCGCCGCCCGCCAGGGCATCCCCGTCAATTTTCTGGAGAACATCCTGGCCGACCTCCGCCGGGCCGGCATCGTGGCCAGCCAGCGAGGGGCAGTGGGCGGCTACTGGCTGGCCGTCCCTGCCAGTCAGGTCACCGTGGCCGACGTCATCCGCACCGTGGAGGGACCGCTCGCCGACGTGCGCGGCGAAGCGCTGGAGGACCTCGACTACCCCGGCCCGGCCGAGTCCCTCCGGGCCGTGTGGGTGGCCACCCGGGCCAGCCTGCGGGCCGTCCTCGAACACGTCAGCATCGCCGACGTCGCCGGCAGCCGGCTGCCCGGGGTGGTCCACCAGCTCACTCAGCCCACCGACGCCTGGCGCCGCCGCCGGGAGTCGCCACTGTCGAGTAAATAGGTTCCGGAATCCGGACCTTATTTACTCGGGAACGGGTTCACCACGAGCGACCTAGTCGGACAGGACCGACAGGGAGGTCCCGGTATGGAGCACTCCGACCACCGCGGCGGCCACGGCGACGGCGACCACGCTGAGATGTTCCGCGGCCGGTTCTGGCTGAGCCTGGTGTTCACCATCCCGGTGGTGCTCTACAGCGAGATGCTGATGGAGCTCACCGGCTGGACCGTGCCGGGCTCGGAAGGCGCCGGCTGGGTCCCGCCCGTGCTGGGCACGGCGGTGTTCCTCTACGGCGGCCCGGTGTTCCTGCGGGGTGGGTGGTCGGAGCTGCGGGGCCGGCGGCCGGGGATGATGCTGCTCATCTCCATGGGGCTCCTCGTGGCCTTCGGCGCCTCCGCCGCCACCGAGCTGGGAGTGCTGGACGTGGACCTGTGGGCGGAGCTGTCCACCCTCGTCACCATCATGCTGCTGGGCCACTGGCTGGAGATGCGGGCCCTGGGCCAGGCCCAGGGTGCCCTGGCCGCGCTGGCCGCCCTCCTGCCCGACGAGGCCGAGCGGGTGACGCCGCACGGCACCGAGACCGTCCCGCTGGCCGACCTGCGCGAGGGCGACGTCGCCCTCGTCCGCCCGGGCGGGCGGGTCCCAGCCGACGGGGCGGTCGTGGACGGCGAGGCCGAGGTCGACGAGTCGATGGTCACGGGCGAGTCACGCCCGGTCCCCAAGGCCGTGGGCGACCGGGTGGTCGCCGGCACGGTGGTCACCGACTCCGCCGTGCGGGTCAGGGTCGACGCCGTCGGGGAGGACACCGCGCTGGCCGGGATCCAGCGCCTGGTGGCCGAAGCACAGGCCTCAGGGTCGCGGGCCCAGGCGCTGGCCGACCGGGCCGCGGCGCTGCTGTTCTACGTGGCCGTGGTGGCCGGCGCCGCCACCTTCGTCACCTGGTCGCTGGTGGGCGACGCCGAGGACGCCTTCGTGCACACCGTCACCGTCCTGGTCATCGCCTGCCCCCACGCCCTGGGCCTGGCCATCCCGCTGGTGATCAGCATCTCCACGTCGATCGCGGCGCGGGCCGGGATCCTGGTGAAGGACCGGTTGGCCCTGGAGCGGATGCGCGACATCGACGCCGTGCTGTTCGACAAGACCGGCACCCTCACCCGCGGCAGCCACGTGGTCACCGGCGTGGCCGCGGCCGGCATCAGTGAGGAGCTGCTCCTCGGCCTCGCCGCCGCAGTGGAGGCCGACTCCGAGCACCCGCTGGCCCGGGCCATCGTGGCCGAGGCCGGGCGGCGCGCCGAGGTCCCCGCGTTCTCCGCCAACGGCTTCCGGGCCATGACGGGTCGGGGCGTGGAGGCCACCGTGGACGGCGGCCGGGTGGCCATCGGCGGCCCTGCCCTGCTCCGCCAGCTGGACCTCACCGAGCCGGCCCAGCTGGCC
>JBOGHQ010000234.1:0-13316 GCA_050744785.1 Acidimicrobiales bacterium
CGCCGCGGCCCGGTCCCCCAGCTCGGAATAGGAGAGCGACGTGCCGCCGGCGGCCACGGCCGGTGCGCGGGCGTGGCGAGCAGCGGCCACCGCGACCAGCTGGTGCAGCGTGGTTGCCGCCGGCGCCCCCCGCCACGCGCTCATACTGCGGAGCCTATTGCCCGCCCTCTCCCGGTTCTTTGAACCCGCAGGTCCGCATACCGGACCTGAGGGTTCAGCAAAGGGCCGGCGGGTCAGCGGTAGGAGCGGGCCTGGAGCTCGTAGAGCTCGGCGTAGAGGCCACCGGCCGCCATCAGCTCGGCGTGCGAGCCGGACTCCGCCACCCGGCCGCCGTCGAGCACGACGATGAGATCGGCGGTGTGGACGGTGGAGAAGCGGTGGGAGACCAGCACCACCACCGCCTTCCGGTCGGTGACCAGGCTCCGGGCCTGGCGGGCGTAGCGAGAGAACAGCTCGTGCTCGGCCTCGGCGTCGAGGGCGGCGGTGGGCTCGTCCAGCAGCAGGAGGAGGGGACCGGGCCGCATCATGGCCCGGGCCAGGGCCAGCTTCTGCCACTGCCCGCCGGACAGCTCGGTCCCGCCGTCGAAGGTGGCGCCCAAGGGCGTGCCCAGGCCGTCGGGCAGGGCGGCCGGGACGTCGGCGGCCCGGGCTCGGTCCAGGGCGGCCGCCACCGCAACAGGGTCGTCGATGTGGGGGAGGTCGCCCACCCCCACCGTCTGGCCGGCCAGCAGCTCGAACCGGGTGAAGTCCTGGAAGCCGGCGCTGATGCGCGACCGCCAGTCGCCGGCGTCGAAGCGCGACAGCTCCACGCCGTCCACCTCGATGGTGCCGGTGCTGGGCTCGTACAGGCGGGCCAGCAGCTTCACCAGCGTGGTCTTGCCCGCCCCGTTCTCGCCCACGAGGGCCACGGTGGTCCCGGCCGGTATCGACAGGGTGATGTCGCGGAGAGCCTCACCGTCCGCCTCGGGGTAGCGGAAGCCCACGTCCTTCAAGTCGATGCCGGCGGTCAGGCGCTCCGGCACGGGGGCCGGTTCGCCGGCGTGGCGCCGGCCGGTGGCGGCCCACTCGGCCAGCCACAGGTAGCGGCCTGCCACCCGAACGGTGCGGGCCAGGGCCGACACGGACCACACCGCCCCCGCAACCTGCTCGTTGATCCGGGCCACCATCGTCAGGGCCAGCACCACGTCGCCCACCGTGGCCGTACCTTCCACCGCGCCGCGCACGACGAGGAGGATGGCGGCCCCGTATCCCGCCGCGAAGATGAGCCAGCCGCCCACCGTCCACAGGAAGCCGAGGCGGGCCGCCCCGTCCAGGGTGGCGTCGGCCTGGCCCCACGCCGACCGGTGGCGGGCCAGCAGCTCATCGCCCAGCCCGTACACCCGAAGCTCCTTGCCGGGGGCTGCCGACGTGGCCAGCTCGAACAGGTGCCGGGCCCGGCGGGTGTCGTCGGCCGACTGGTCGAGGGCCCTCTGGCGGGCCCGCTCGGCCCGGGCGCCGGCCCACAGCGAGGGCAGGGCGAAGAGGGGGATGGCCAGGAGAGCGGGCTCGACCCAGGCCAGCAGCAGCCCGGTGGCCACCGCCTCCACCACCACCTCCAGGCCCATGGCCACGTTCAGGGCCGAGGAGGAGAGCACGTGGCCCTCCCGGCGCAGCACGTCCACCTGGTCGAGGAAGGCGGGCCGCTCGTGGTGCTCGATGGTGACGGTGCCGCCTGCCAGGTCCACCAGCCGCTGGTCCAGCGCCAGCCCGGTGTGCTCCTTGAGCGGGAACAGCATGCGCGTCCGCGACGCGCTGGCCAGCATGCCGAGCCCCACCACCACCGCCACGCCGGCGGCGCCGGCCAGCGCTCCCGGCTCGTCGCGGCTCGCCGCAGCGTCGACGATCACCTTCACGAACCATGCCGTGAGCACGCCGGACAGCGCGGTGACGAGGCACATGGCGAACACGCCGACGGTCCGGGCCCGGTCAGCGCGATAGGACGTGCCCAGGCCGACGCCCACCGCCCGCAGGGCCCTACCCATGGCCGGCCGGCCCCCCGGCGGCGGCGTCGGTGGCGAAGTGCGAGGCTTGGAGGCGGAACATCCTGGCGTACCGGCCACCCGCCGCCGTGAGGGCGGCGTGGTCGCCGTCCTCCACGACCCGACCCTGGTCGATCACCACGATGCGGTCGGCCCGGCGCACGGTGGAGAAGCGGTGCGACACCACGATGGTCGTGACACCGGCGGTGAGCGAGAGGAACCGGTCATAGAAGTCGGCCTCGGCCCGCACGTCGAGGGCGGCGGTGGGCTCGTCCAGCACCAGCACGCCGGCTCCGGCGTCGAGGGCGTAGAACGCGCGGGCCAGGGCGACCCGCTGCCACTGACCACCGGAGAGGTCCACGCCGCCGGCGGCCTGGGCCGACAGCACGGTGTCCCAGCCGGCCGGCAGCCGCGCCACCAAAGCGCTCAACCCGGCCCGCGCTGCAGCTCCCTCGAGGGCGTCGGGGCTCTCCTGGTGCGCCACTGCCCCGAAGGCCACGTTGTCGGCCAGGGTCAGCTGGTAATGGGTGAAGTCCTGGAAGGTCACCGCGATGCGGCGCTGCCACGCCCTCGCGTCGAGGCCGGCCAGATCGGTGCCGTCCACGACGATGCGGCCCGCGGTCGGCTCGCACAGTCGGGCCAGCAGCTTGACCAGCGTGGTCTTGCCGGCGCCGTTGGGCCCGACGATGGCCAGCGAGCGCCCGGCGGGGATGTCGAGGTCGAGCCCGCTGAAGACCTCCTCGGTGCGCCCCGGGTAGCGGAACGACACGTCCTCGAAGCGGATGGCCTGGCGCGGCCGGTCCTCCACCGGCGCCGACCCGCTCGGGTGGAAGCGGGGTTCGGCCGTGACGGCGGGCAGCTCGAGGGCGGGCGGCACGGGCGCCGTGCCGTACCCGATGTTGATGTCGTCGATCCCGACCCGGAAGATGGACGCGATGCCCGCCGCGGCCGCGGCGTAGGTGGCCAGCTCCCCCAGGGTGATGTCGCCCCGCGCCGCCGACCGGCCGAGGAGGGCGTAGGTACCGCCCTGCGCCGTCATGAGCACCATCGCCGCGGCCGGTGGCAGCCAGGCGCCGCGGCGCCGCTCCCGCCAGAACGCCTCCATGGCGGCACGCCACTGATCGCTGTAGCGGTCCCGAACCCACCCGGCCAGGCCGAACACCCGCAGTTCCTTGGCCGCCGCCGGTGCGAGGGCCAGGTCCCGGAAGTAGGCCGACCGGCGGAAGCGGCGGGCGTGGCCCCGTAGGGAGTTGATGGTGCGGCGCAGGTCGGCGGTGAGCGCCCTGGTGAGGGCGACGTACACCGCCACGAGGACGGCGGCCAGCCACCACTCGTAGGTGGCCAGGACCGCGGCCGAGGCCATCCCCGCCAGCAGTCGGGCCGAGGCGCCGGCCAGCCCCACGACGGCCTCCTTGGGGGTGATCTCGCCCGTTCCCACCGCCTGGGCGGCGGCGACCCGGTCCAGCACCTCCGGGTCGTCCAGGTGGCCCGTGCCGGCCGGGGCCAGGGTGGCCGTCATGACCTCGGCGCGCAGGTGACCGTCGAGGCGCCGGCCCAGCGCCTCGGCCAGGGCATGGAGGGCCGGCGCGCTCACCTGCTGGGCGGCAAAGACCACCACCACGGGCCCGGTGGCCCACACCACGTCACGCCCGGCCGGTGAGTCGAAGCCCTGGCCGGCGGCATCGGTGATGGCCGCCACCAGCGCGCCCGTGGCCAGGGCGAAGCCGGGAGGGAGGGCGGCGGCCACCAGTACGCCGGCCCCCAGCGCCAGCGTCAGCCGAGGGCTGACCCTCGGCAGCAACCGCACGGTGGCCCGCACCGGCGGAACCTTGCGGCGCCGGCCCGTTGTGCTCGTCACCCTCCCGTCACCGCCACAGGCGACCTAGCGGCGAGTGCTGCTGGCCAGGGGGAAGGCGAAGGTTCCCTCGTCCTCGGCGATGAGCACGTAGCCCTCGCGCCCGTCGGGGCGGCGCTCGATCCGGGTCACCGGCGAGGTGGGCTGCACCTTGATGCCCGGAAGGGAGCCCCAGAAGACGGCCTGGCCGAACGCGAACACGGCCCCGTCGGTGGCGGCCAGCCAGTAGCCCCCGTCGCCGTTGGGGAGGATGTCGATCACGTTGTCCACCAGGATGCCGAGGCCGCCGGGCCCGCTGGGCAGGGCCCCGTGGAACGGCGCGCCGTGGAGGGCGTGCACCGACCCGTCGGCCAGCACCTTCCACAGCGGGAAGCGGCCGTCGGGGCCGGCCTGCACGCCCGGGACCAGGGCCCGCTTCACCACCCGGGGCACGTGGGGGTCGACCACCGGTGGGGCGGACTGGTAGTCCACGCCGGGGATGAGGGCGCCGTGCGTCCAGCCCCGCTCGCGGGCCCGGAACTCCCCGACGCCGTAGGCGCTGCCCCGCGCCTCGATGGTGAGCTCGTTGCCGAGAGACGCCACCACGTGGGTGGGACTGCCGGTCATCCGGAAGAGCAACGCCCCGCGGGTCCCGATGGCCTGCTCCACCGGGATCAGGGTGCCGTTGTTCTCGCAGTGAGCCTTCTGGTTCTTGGAGCCATCCGGCATCCTCGGCGACACCTGGGCCCGGTTGCAGGCCCACTCCACCAACTCCGAGCAGTCGAAGGCGTCGGGGTTGCGGTCGGCCCGCGACGCCTCGCTCCCGAAGATGTAGGGGTCGCCGGTCTGGGAGGTCATGAAGGTGAGCACCTGCTCGATGTGCGGCATGGCGTCCTCGCTTTCCCGTTCGCCGGCCACGAGCATGCCCCGGCCGGCGCCGCGCCGCCACGGTTGGCCATCGACCGACCCGGCGCCCGGCAGCGCCTCGCCACTAGGTTCACGGGCGTTTCGATGGCACATCAGGACCTGGACGACGCAGCGCTCCGAGGGGTGGGCGGCGCTCCGGTCACCGGCCCGGCGCTGGTGGCCGCGACGGCCGCCCGCCGGCTCCTGCCCCTGGCCGACCTGGCCCTGCCCGACGTCGGTGCCGCGGTGTCGTGGTGGGGGCCTGCCGAGGGCCCGGCCGGCCGGCCCGGCAGCGAGGTGGCCGTGCAGGCCGCCTGCGGCCTCATGGAGGTCAACGGCCGGGACGGCGCCGCTCCCCGCCGGTTGGGCCTGGAGGCGGCTTCGGTGGCGGCCGGCATCCTGGCCGCCCAGGGCGTGCTGGCCGCCGGGGTGGCGGCGGCCCGTGGACGGCCCGTGCGTGGCGTCCGCACGTCGGTCCTGCAGGCCGGCCTGCTCCTGCTGTCCCACTACTTCGTGGTGGCCACCGCCCTCGGGGACGCCGTGCCGGGGCCGGCGCTGCCCGCCCCCGGCCCGCCGTTCCGCAGCGCCGACGGCCAGCTGTTCGAGATCGAGACCTTGGACCCCGAGGCCTGGAAGGAGCTGTGGGCCCGGCTCGGCGCCGGCCAAGCGGACTTGGGGCGGGGATGGACGGTGTTCCGCTGGCGCTACGAGCGGGCGGCCTGCTCGCTGCCTGCCGGCCTGCACGAGGCGGCCGGACGCCACTCCTTCGACGAGCTGTCCGAGGCGTGCCGGGCCAGCGGGGTGAGCATCATGGCGGTGCGGGGCTACGCCGTGCCCGGGCCGTGGCAGGCGGCCGACGGGCTGCCGGCGGTGCGTCCCCTGGGTGGCGCCGTCGACGGCCCGGCCGGAGGGGCGGGCACCACGGAGGCGCCGCTGGAGGGGATCCGGGTGGTCGAGGCCACGTCGCGGGTCCAGGGCCCGTTCGCCGGCATGCTCCTCGGCATGCTGGGCGCCGACGTGGTGCGGGTCCAGCCACCCGAGGGCGACTACGGCCGGGCCGCTCAAACGCTGCACCGGGGTAAGGCCACGGTGACGCTGGACCTGGGCTCGCCGTCCGGGCGAACCGAGCTGGGCCGGCTGGTGGGGGACGCCGACGTGTTCCTCCACAACTGGCGGCCCGGTCGGGCCGAGGAGTGGGGCCTCGGTCCCGCCGAGCTGGGCCGGGGCCATCCGGGGTTGGTGTACGCCGAGCTGTCCGGCTGGGGCGACGGGCCCGAGGTGCCCGATGCCCTGGGCACCGATTTCCTGGTCCAGGCCGCCACCGGGCTGGCCGACGGGCTCAACCCCGAGGGGGATCCGGCGGTGCCGTCCCGCATCATCCTGAGCGATCTGTTCGGCGGGCTGGTCGGCGCCGAGGGCGTGCTGGCCGGGCTTTGCCGGCGGGCCCGTCAGGGTGGCTCCTGGCGGGTGGCGTCCTCGCTCCTCACCGGCGCCATGGCCCTCCAGGCCCACGTGGTCGAAGGGCTCAGCCCCGCCCTGAACGGCGGCCGCCGGCAGGGCCGGCCGGTCTGGGGACCGCTCGACCGGCCGCTGCCGACCGCCGACGGCTGGCTGGCGGTCTCGACCGGCGACGGCGGGGCGCTCCGCCGTCTCTGCTCGGCCTTCGGCATCGGGGCGGGTAGCGGGAGGGCCGCCGTGGAAGCGGCGGTGGCTTCGGCGCTGGGCCGCGACACAGCCTCGGCGGGGGTGGCACGGCTCCTGGAGGCCGGCGTCCCCGGCGCGGTGGTGGCCGGCGACCTGGCCCTGGTGGCCGCCGACCCCGCGCTGGCCGTCCTCTTCGAGCCGGCGGGCGGCGGTTCGGTGCCCCGCTCGCCCTGGGAGTTCGAGTGACGCCGGCGCCCGAGCAATGGCCCGCCGGGCAACTGGCACCCAGCCTGGCCGAGGCGTGCGCGCGGTGGCGGGAGCGGCCTGCACTGACGTCGCCCGCCGGCACCCTTTCCTACGCGGCGTTGGGGCGGGCCGGCGCCCGGCTCACCGCCGCCTACCGCCGGCTCGGCATCCGGCCCGGCGACCGGGTGGTGTGCCAGCTGCCCAACTGGCCCGAGCACCTGCTGGCTGTCAACGCGGCGTGGTCGGCGGGCGCGGTCCACGTGGGGACCGACAACGACCTCACCGGTCCCGAGTTGGCCTGGGTGGTCGAGCGCACGGAGGCGGCGGCCCTGGTGTTCGCCCCCCGGCCCGGGCCCACCGACCCGCTGGCGCCGATCAGGGCCGTTCGCCGAGCCAGCCCGTCGACTCGCGTGATCGTCGCCGGCGACGGTGCAGGCGGTGACGTCCGGCTGGCCGACCTCCTGGCCGCGGCCGATGGGGATGGCGCCGACTGGTCACCGCGCCGGGGGCCCGCCGACACCGCCCATCTCCTGCTCACGTCGGGCACCACCGGCCATCCCAAGGCGGTCATGGAGACCCTTCCGGCCTGCTGGGCCAAGATGCAGTTCTTCGCCGACGCCTACGGCCCGCGGCCCGACGACGTCATGCTCCTCTACCTGCCCATGGCCCACGTCTTCGGGCTGCGCCTGGCCATGCTGGCCCTGCTCAGCGGCGGGCGCCTGGTCCTGGCCGACCGCTTCTCCCCGGCCGGCGCCCTCGGCGCGGTGACATCCGAGCGGGTGACCGTCCTGCCCGGCATGCCCGCCCACTTCACCCTGCTGCTGGCCGCCCTGGACCCGGCCCGGCACGACGTGGCCAGCCTGCGCTGGGCCATCTCGGCGGCGTCGAAGCTGCCGGTGCCGCTGGTGGACCAGATCTACGACCGGCTCGGGGTCGAGCTTCTCTACGTGTACGGCTGCAGCGAGAACTTCACCGTGCTCAGCACCGACCGGGACGAGATCACGGCCGGCTCGGTGGGGCGCAGCGTGTTCCGGGGCCCGGAGGGCTCGCCGCCCGACGGCACCATCGGCGTGCTCGACCCCGGGACCGGCAAGGAGCTGCCTCCTGGGGCCGTGGGCGAGCTGGCCTTCGGCACCGCCAACCCGGTGCGGTACTGGAAGGCGCCGGACGCCGCCACCGACGGCTGGTACCGCACCGGCGACCTGGGCCGGGTCGACCCCGACGGGCTGGTCTACGTGCTGGGACGGCTCAAGGAGCTCATCAACCGGGGCGGGCTCCACGTCTCGCCCAGCGAGGTCGAGACGGCCGTGGCCCGGCACCCGGCGGTGGCGGACAGCGCGGTGGTCGGCACCCCCGACCCGGTGGTGGGAGAGGCCATCTGCGCCTGCGTCGTGGCGGGGGTGGCCCAGCCGGCGCCGACCCTGGAGGAGCTGCGCACCTTCCTCGGCCCCACGCTGGCCCGCCACAAGCTCCCCGACGAGCTGTGCGAGGTCGACGTCATCCCCCGCACCAAGATCGGGAAGGTGGACCGGCCCTCACTCGTCCGCATGGTCGCGAGCCGGGACCGGCAGTATTGGCGGCCGCGATGACAACCCACTTCCACGCTGCTGCCGATGGGGTCTCGGTGGCCGTCCACGCCCTCGGTGGGCAGGGCCCGGCTCTGGTGATGGCCCACGCCGCCGGCTTCCACGGGATGGTGTTCGCGCCGCTGGCGGCCGAGCTGGCGGCCGACTTCCGCTGCGTGGCCCCCGACGGCCGGGGCCACGGCGACACCCTTCTCGGCGGCCGCCCGCTCGACTGGCCCGGTTTGGCCGCCGACGTGCTCGCCGCCGTGGACGGCCTCGGCCTGGAACGCCCCTACGCCTTCGGCCACTCGAGCGGTGGGACCGCCGTCCTCCTGGCCGAGCAGGCCCGGCCCGGCACGTTCCGGGCCATGTACTGCTACGAGCCGATCATCATCCCGGTCGACCCACCGCTCGGCACCGACACCGGCAACTGGCTGGCGGCCCAGGCCCGGCGGCGGCGCGACACCTTCCCAAGCGCGGACGAGGCCCTCCGCCACTACTCGTCGAAGCCGCCCCTCGACGCCCTGTCGCCCCCCGCCCTGCGCGCCTACGTGGAGCACGGGTTCGAGGACGACGGCGCCGGCGGCGTGCGGCTCAAGTGCCGGCCCGAGGACGAGGCCACCGTCTACGAGACGGCCACGGGTCACGACAGCTACGCCCGTCTTCCCGAGGTGACCTGCCCGGTGACCGTGGCGTGCGGGGGGCTCACGCCGGGGTGCGACGGCACGCGGCCGTTCGCCTCCGAGGACCGCCTGCCGGCCGGGAGGAGCGAGGTGGTACCGGGCGTCGGCCACTTCGGGCCCCTGGAGCGGCCCGATGTGGTCGCCACCGCGGTGCGCCGGGCCTTGTTGGGGAGCGCCGGTCCATGACCGGCGGCGCCGGGGACGGCCTGGCCGGGCTGTCCGCCGCGTCGCTGGTGGAGGAGGCCGTTCTGCGCGCCGGTGCCGGCGCCGCACCAACGACCGTCCCCTTCACCGCCAATCTCGAGCTACTGGTCGCCTCCTGCCGGGACCACGGAGCCCTGAGCCCCACCGGCGCCACGGTGCTGGCCAAGGCCGCCCTTCGCCACCTACGCAACGTCCTCGAGGTGGACGCCCATCTGGTGGCCCAGCCCGGCGTGCGGGAGCGGCCACTCACGGGCCCGGTGGTGGTGACGGGCCTGCCCCGCACCGGGACCACCCTGCTGCACAACCTGCTGGCCCTCGACCCGGCCCACCGCGCCCTCCGGTTCTGGGAAGCCCTCCGCCCCGTGCCCCCGGGCCCCGACGGGCCGTCTGTCGAGGCTCGGCAGGCGCAGGCGGCGGCCTGGCTGGAGGCGTTCTACCGCCTGGTGCCCGAGTTCCAGTCGATCCACGCCGCCACCCCGACCGGGCCCGAGGAGTGCGACGCCCTGCTGCAGAACACCTTCGCCAGCCAGCACTTCGACGACATGTTCGACGCGCCGGCCTACTCGGACTGGCTGGCCACCGCACCCCTCGCCGCCGAGTACCGGCACTACGCCCTCCAGCTGCGCGTCCTCACGTCCGCCTCGCCCCCCGGCCCCACCTGGGCCCTCAAGTCGCCAAGCCACCTGGGCCACCTCGACGCCCTGCTGGCCGCACTGCCGGGCGTCACCGTGGTGGTGTGCCACCGCGACCCCCGGGAGGCGGTGGCGTCCTACGCCAGCCTGATCCACACCCTCCGCCGGCCCTACACGCTGGGCCCCGATCCGGCGGTGGCCGGCCGGCAGGCGCTGGCCCGGGCGTCGGTGGCGATGGGGAGGGCCATGGAGACGCGCGACTCGATGGGGGCCGGCGCCCCCTTCGTGGACGTGTCCTACCCCGGCCTGGAGCGGGAACCTCTGGCGGCGGTGGCCGAGGTGTACGAGCAGATGGGACGCACTTTGCCGGACGAGGCGTCCGGGCCCATGGCGGCATGGGTGGCCGAGAACCCCCGCCACCGGCGCGGCCCGCACCGCTACGACCTCGAGCGCTTCGGTCTGGAGGAGGACGAGGTACTGACCATCTTCGAGCCCTACCTCGCCCGGTTCGGCGGGTTCGTACGCTAGCCGCGCTCTCGGCATCTCGAGGCGGAGGTGGCCAGCTCCGGCCGGTCAAAGAGCCGGGCCATCGTGGACGCGCTGCAGGAGCACCTGGGGGGTGGAGCCATGACGGCGGTCCCACCCGCAGGTGATCCGTGGCTGTCTGTGCAACGCACTGACAACAGGTCCGACCCGACGGCGCTCGACGAGGTTTGTGACCCCTCGCCTGCTGGTGACGACCGCCACGTCGTGCGGGGCGCATCACCGGGCCGTGCTACCGGGGAGGCGGCCGGGCGCTGGAACGTGCCGGGCGCTGGACGGAGACGAAGACCCGTGAGGCGGCAGGCAGGCGACGATGCGCGCCACCACGCCGGGATGCCACGCCGTCCCACGCCGGGGCCGGTGGCCGGCGGCGGTGAGGGCGGCGGCGATCTCGCGCACGCTGGTCTGGCCAGCCGCCAACTGCGTCCGGTGCAGCTCGGTGATAAGCGCCAGCGCGTCACTCTCGTCGAGGCGCTCCACGAGCTGGCCCCGTTCGGCGCGGTAGCCAAACGGGGGAGCGCCGTAGGCGTAACCGCCGGCCGCCGCCTTGCGCTGGCGCCCCGCCTCGAGTGCCAGACTCCCTTGTGCCACAAGGGATTCTCAGCGATTTGCTCTTGCGTTCGGCATCGAACGTGCGTACGATGGTGGGGTGCTGGAGGAGCTGGAGGCGGTGGTCGAGGGGTTGTGCAGCACCGAGGCGGAGGCCCTGGCCGACCCCGAGGCCATGGTGGTGCTGCAGCGCTGCCTGACCCGCATGGAGGCGGCCGTCACCCGGGCCACTGGCGCTTCCGACACCTCGGGGGCGTGGGCCAGCACGGGCTCTCGGGGTGCGGCCATGTGGCTGTCGGTGCACGCCGGCCTGCCCACCCCGGTGGCCCGCCGCCAGGTCCGGCTGGCCCGGGCGCTGCGGCAGCTCCCGGTGGCGGAGCAGGCCTGGCTGGGCGGGGATATCCACCAGGCCCACGTGGCCGTGCTGGACCGGGCCTGCAACACCCGCACCGAGGAAGCCATGGCCCGGGACGAGGAGGTGCTGGTGGGCCAGGCCCGCCGCATGAGCTTCGGTGTGTTCTGCAGCGTCGTGGACTACTGGCGCCAGCACGCCGACCCCGATGGGTGCGAGAAGGATGCTGCCGCCGACTACGCCGCCCGCCGGGTCGATGTGTCGAGGAGCTTCCGCGACATCGTGGTCATCGACGGCCAGCTGGAGCCGGTGCTGGGCAACATCTTCGTCAACCAGTTGAAGGCCATCGAGCGAGAGCTGTTCGAGGCGGACTGGGCCGAGGCCCGGGCCCGCCTCGGTGAGGGAGCCGGGGGGCCGACCTGCGCCGCGCCCCGGCCCAGCGCCGGGCCGACGCCTTGATCGAGATGGCCATCCGGGCCGGCACCGCCCCCGCCGACGGCAAGCGGCCCGAGCCGCTGTTCAGCGTGCTGGTGGACTACCCGACCCTGGCCGGGCGGGTTTGCGAGCTGGCAAACGGCACCGTCATCACCCCCGGCGCCCTGGTCCCGTGGCTGGACCGGGCCTGGGTGGAGCGCATCGTGTTCGGCTCCCCCTCCCGGGTCATCGACGTGGGGGAGGCCCGGCGGCTGTTTCGCGGCGCCACCCGGCGGGCGGTGGAGGTGCGGGACCGGCAGTGCTACCACCCCTACTGCGAGGAGCCGGTCGAGCACTGCCAGGCCGACCACATCGAGCCGTGGTCGCAGGGCGGGCCCACCACCCAGGCCAACGGCCGGCTGGCCTGCGGGTTCCACAACCGGCTCCGGCACCGGCGGGGGCCGCCACAGCAAGAGTGACCGGTTGCTCGCAGTTAGCCGGACTCGTACCTTGTGAGACGAGGTGCCGCTCGGGGCGCCGCCGCACCCCAGCTGAGTAGGGCAGATGCGACACCTGCGTCCCTGGCCGTGGCCCTCGGCGTGGTCACGCCGCTCGGGTCGACACCGGCGCGCGGTGCGCCCACCCCCACGGGGCCGGGCCCAGGCCCGACCCAGGTCGTGGACGTGGCCACGCCGACGCGCCCCGACCGGGCCCGGCTCCAGGCGCTGGGGCTGGACCTCACCGAGCACGGCGACGCCGACTCGATCGAGGTGATCCTCTACGGCTCGGCCGACGCCCAGCGCCTCCGTGATGCCGGTTCACCTACACGGTGCGGATCGCCGACCTGGCCGCCCGCGATGCCGCCAACCGCCGCGCCGACGCGCGCTACGCGGTCATCACGGCGCTGAGCCCCCCGCCAGGTGCTGGTGGCACGTGGAAGTTCGGTGAGCTTGGGCGACGCCTGTCCCGCCTCGTAGCCCTCTCGCGTTGGCTACGGCAGCTGCGCCGTCTCTAGAGGCAGAACCAGCGTCGCCGCGCAGTCCGCCCACAGCGGACCGTACAGGCCCCACCAGCGTCCACGGGCTGCCGGCGCACTAGGTGCTCGGCGCAAATAGCGGGGCACGCATCGACTCGCAATGGGCCAGGGTGGCCCATGTTCCGAAACACCGGTGAGAGTACCGTCGCCTCACGTCAGGGGTCGTCCGGCGCGGTACACCGTCAGTGCCGCGTTGCGTCCCGCCGAAAGCCTGCCGGAAATAGGGGGAAACACATGATTCATCGGAAACGACTCGCCCGCTCACTGCCCATCCGCACCGGCATCGGCCTCGCCTGCGCGGCGGGCATGGTGCTGATCGGGCTGCAGGGGTCAGCGACCGCAACCCACACCACGGTCACGGCGGTCAACGGCGGAGCCTTCGGCTACTGGTCCGACGACATCTCGCTGTTCGGCGGCCCGCAGGCCGACACCGGGCCCACGCCCACGGTGGCGCTGGCGGCCGACGCCTCCAACACCCCTCAGAACGCCAGCGCGACCACCGGACTGGTGTCCTACGGCCCAGCACGCCTGTTCACCTCCGACGCGATCAATCTCCAGAGCGCCGGCAGCCTCGGCGAAACCGGCTCCGTGACGACCACCAGCGCCATCCAGAACGTCAACTACGCCGACACGCAGCCTTCCAACACTGGATCGGAGGTCTTCGGGTACCCGCCCCCTGAGACCGACCCG
>JBOGHQ010000235.1:0-2385 GCA_050744785.1 Acidimicrobiales bacterium
GATCATGCCGGGGAAGGTGTACCGCAAGGACACCCCTGACGCCCGCCACACCCCGACCTTCAACCAGATCGAGGGGCTGGTGGTCGACCGCGGCATCACCTTCGGCGACCTGGCCGGCACCATCGAGACCTTCACCGGCGCCTACTTCGGTCCCGACGCCCACGCCCGCCTCCGGCCCGCCTATTTCCCCTTCACCGAGCCCTCGGCCGAGTTCGAGATCACCTGTGCCATCTGCGGCGGCGGAGGGTGCCGCACCTGTTCGGGCACGGGGTGGATCGAGCTGGGGGGCTGCGGCATGGTGCACCCCAACGTGCTGTCCGCCGTGGGCCTCGACCCCGAGGAATGGTCCGGGTTCGCCTTCGGCTTCGGCATCGACCGCTGCGCTCAGATGCGCCACGGCATCTCCGACATGCGCGTCCTGCTCGACAACGACATCCGCTTCATCTCCCAGTTCTGAGGAGCCTGCCCACCCGTGCGCGTCCCCCTGTCCTGGCTGCGTGACTTCGCGCCGTTCGACCTCGACCCGGTCGAGCTGGGCGGGGTCTTCGACGAGCTCGGCATGGTGGTCGAGGGCCTCGAGCGCATCGGCGAGGGCCTCCACGGCGTCGTGGTGGCACGCGTCCTGGACGTACGGGCCCACCCCAAGGCGGACCGGGTCCGCCTCACCCAGGTCGACGCCGGCAACGGCGCACCCCTCCAGGTGGTGTGCGGCGCCCCCAACGTGGCCGCCGGCCAGCTGGTCGCCTTCGCGCCGGTGGGCGCGGTGCTGCCCGGCAACTTCGAGATCGGCCGGCGCCAGGTCCGGGGCGAGTGGTCCGAGGGGATGATCTGCTCGGCCCGGGAGCTGGGGCTGGGCCAGGATGCCGAGGGGATCATGGTCCTGCCCGAGGGCCATCCCACCGGCCTGCCCCTGGTCGACGCCCTGGGCCTTTCGCCGGACGTCGTCTACGACCTGGCCATCGAGGGCAACCGGCCCGACGCCAACTGCGTGGCCGGCGTGGCGCGGGACGCGGCGGCCCGCCTGCGGCTGCCATTCATCATCCCCGCCCACCCCGTCGCCGAGGGCCCCCTCGCCGCGGCCGGCCTGGCCACGGTCACCGTGGAGAGCCCCGACCTGTCGCCCCGCTTCACGGCACGCGTCATCAACGAGGTGGCGGTGGGCCCGTCGCCGCCGGACGTGGCCCGCCGCCTCACCCTGGCCGGCATGCGGTCCATCAACAACGTGGTGGACGCCTCCAACTACGTGATGCTGGAGCTGGGGCAGCCCACCCACCCCTACGACCTCGACCGCCTGCCGGGGCGGGGCCTGCTGGTGCGCCGGGGCCGCCCCGGCGAGGTGCTCGTCACGCTCGACGAGGTGGCGCGCGCCGTGGGCCCCGACGACTGCCTGATCTGTGACGCCACCGGCGAGCCGGTCGGCATCGGCGGGATCATGGGCGGGGCCTCGTCGGAGATCTCCGACACCACCACCGCCGTCCTGCTGGAGGCGGCCTACTTCGACCCGATGACCATCGCCCGCAGCTCCAAGCGGCTCGGCCTGCGCAGCGAGGCGTCGGCCCGGTTCGAGCGGGGCTGCGACCCCGAGATCCTCTCCACCGCCGGCGAGCGCTTCGCCTCGCTGCTGGGGACCGGGGTCATGGCCCAGGGCCTGCTGGATGTCTGGCAGCGGCCCGCACCCCCGCCCCCCATCCGCCTGCGCACGGCCAGGGTCAACGCCATCCTCGGCACCGAGCTCCCCGACGATCGCATCCGTTCGCTGCTGGAGCCGATCGGCTTCCGGGCCACGCCGGTCGAGGAGGGCCTGCACGACGTCGTGCCCCCCTCCTTCCGACCGGACGCCACCACCGAGATCGACCTGGTGGAGGAGGTGGCCCGCCACCACGGCTATGGCCGCATCGCCACGACCGTCCCGCCCACCCCCTTCGTCGGCCGCCTCACGCCCTACCAGCGTGCCCGCCGCCAGCTGCGGGAGATCCTGGTCGGGGCCGGTGTGAGCGAGGCCATGTCGCCGCCGCTGCTGGCGCCGGGCGAGAACGAGCGGGCCGGTGTCGACGGGGAGCTCATCCACGCCGTCGACCCGCTGGCGCGGGAGGAGTCGGTGCTGCGGGCCGCCCTCCTGCCCAGCCTGCTCAAGGCGGTGGCCTTCAACGCGTCCCACCAGAGCCCCGAGGTCGACCTGTTCGAGATCGGCCACGTGTTCCGCGTGCCGGCAGGGGAGCGGGGCACCCTCCCCGACGAGCAGGAGCGCCTGGGCGTGGCCCTGGCCGCCGGTGGCGGGGGGGCGGTGGCGGCCCGGCAGGTGCTGGATGTGGTGCTCGCCGGCCTCGGCCTGGCCGGCCTGCGGCTCGAAGCCGCCGCCGCCCCCGGCCTGCACCCCACCCGCAC
>JBOGHQ010000236.1:0-2847 GCA_050744785.1 Acidimicrobiales bacterium
GCCCGCCTCCACCGCCACCGCCGCCAGCGGGAGCACCACGCCGGCTGCGGTGGGCACCGCTTCGTCCCGCCAGTTGGTCCGCAGCAGGGCAGGCTGGGCGAAGGTGGGCCGCAGCAGGGCCCAGACCAGGTGGGCAGCCAGGAAGCCGGCCGCCCCGGCCAGGACCAGTGTCACGTCCCGGTGGCCAGCGGCCGGGTGGCGGCGACCGGCCCCTGGACGAGGCGCGGAGCGGCCCGCGAGGCCACCCCGGCCGGCTCCAGCACCGACGGCGCCTCCGGGTCCCGGCTGAGGGCCAGCAGGGTGAGCAGGGGGCCCACCACCAGGATGGCGGCGGCGGTGACCACGACCCCGGAGTCGTTGACGGCGTACCCCAGCACCCCGGCGGCCAGGACGCCCACCACCCCGGCCCGCAGGGCGGAGCGCGACGGCAGCAGGCGGTCCCAGCCGCGGGCCCAGGCCAGGGCGGCCAGCAGGTAGCCGCCGGTGATGGGGACCACCCAGAACCAGATGGACCGGAAGGAGCGCAGGTTGACCTCCAGCTTCCGGTTCACGGTGGTGGTGAGCGGCTCCAGGCCCTCGTCGGCGACGCGGGCGGCCAGGTTCCCCAGGTGGGTGCGGGACCCGGCGGGCCGGAGCAGGTCCACGCCAGTGGCCACCGCGACCAGGAGGAGGGCGGCGCCGGCCGCCAGCGCCAGTGCCTTGGCGGTGACGCGCCGGCCCGACACGGCCAGCACGGTAAGGCCGAACACCGGCACCAGGGTGAGGATGCCGCCCACGTCGGACCCGAGCGACGGGGCGCCGTCGGCAAGGGCGACCAGGCCGAGCAGGCAGGCGGCGGTGACCACCGCCTCGGCCCGGCGGGGGGCGTGGTGGACGTGGAGGGCGGCGGCCAGGATGGCGGCGCCGGCCAGCACCCCGAAGGCGGTGTTGCCCAGGCCCGTGAAGCGGGCCGCGGTGTGGTACGAGTACCCGAGCAGGCTGGAGGTCTGGAGATGGCCGCCGGTGGCCAGGTCGGCCACCAGGAGGGCCACGGTCCCGCCGCACAGCCAGGCCAGGGGCGCGAGGGGGCGGCTCCGGCCCAGCCGGGCGGCGAGGGCCACGAGGGCGGCGTCGATGGCCAGCACGACCGGGATGGCGCCGGCGCCGAGCACGGCCACGTCCGGCACGGCGCGCAGCAGGAAGGTGGCAGCCGGCCACGCCGCGAAGGCGAGGGCGGCCAGTCGCAGCACGGTGGCGGCCCGGCCCTGCCCCCCCAGCCGTGCGAAGACCACCACCGCCACGCCGTAGGCCAGTCCCTGTAGGACGATGAACCAGAAGGTGAGCGGGTAGTAGAGCTGCTCGCGGAAATGGGCGTCCCGGTCGGCGTCCCGCAGGGCTCCCAGGTCGACGGGGCCGGGGTGGTAGCGGAGGGGGTGGCCGATCATGCCGTCGGGCACCGGCACGTCCAGGGTGTCGAGGATGGTGGGCGCCACGTCGGTGAGGGTGACCACCCCGAGCCGGCGGGTGGACGGCGAGTGGAGGTAGCCGGCCGACACACCCCGGCCGCTCGCCACCATGGGAGTGAGGTGCCAGTCCTTCCCCGGCGGCACCACCGACACGACGAGCAGCAGCGCGTCCGGGCCGGCCTGGTGGGCCACCGCGGCCAGGAGGCTGTCGGTGGAGGCCAGGGCCCGCCGCCGGGCCGTGGCCGCCGCGGCCGGCGTGGCCACGGCCGCGAACTCGGCGGCCCGGTCCATGTCGCCGGGGTCGACCACCACCAGGTCGGCCTCCTCCAATGCGCTGGCCACGGCGTCGGTGACGGCGTCCGGGTCGGCCCGCATGCCGAACGGGGCGTCGGTGTCCTCCATGAGCAGCTGCTGGTTGACGGCACCCTCGGCCACCCACCCGCCGGCGTCCATGGCCGCCACCGCGGCCGGGCGCAGCAGGACGGGGCGCCGGGGCAGCCGCGGCGGGGCGATGTCGGCGTTGCCCACCACCGCTGTGGTGCGGCCCGCCCGGCTCAGGGCCTGGCCGAGGGCGCCGGGCTGGCTGGGCAGGTGCCGGCCGTCGTTGAGCCTGAAGGTGGCGGGGGCGCCGATGACGGCCACCTCGCCGCCGGGCCCGGGCGCCCCGGTGCGCCGGCCCAGGGCCTCGGCCGCGGTGCTGCCCTCCAGCGACGTAGCCGACTCGAAGGCGTAGCCCCCCAGGGCGTCGGCCCGCACCCGGGCGCCCGCCCCCAACGTGGCGTAGCCCTCGGTGGTGGTGGGCCGCCCCGCCAGCGTGCGCACGCTGGTTGCAGCCACCGCCCCTTCGCGCGCCAGGCGGTCCAGGGTGGGCATGGCGCCTGTGCCGAGGTCCTCCCAGCCCAGCTTGGGCACGCCGAAGACCACCACCTTCGACGCCCGGTCGGTGGCGGCCGTGCTGGACGGCTCCCAGCGGCTGCCTGACCACAGCACGGCGCCGGCCAGGAGGGCGAAGCCCACCACGATGGCGGCCACCCGCTGCGGGGCTGACGTGACGCGGGGCCACAGGGCCCGCACGATGTGGGCCCCCTGGCCGGCCCGGTGACAGAACCCGGCCAGGGACCGGCCCGTGTGCCGGTGCTCCATGGGCACCTCGATCTCGACCACCCGGGCGCCGGCCCGCACCGCGTCGATGCTGAGGGCGGTCTCGAGCCCGAAGCGGTCGGCCAGGCGCAGCTCGCGCAGGAGGGCGGCCCGCACCGCCCGCTGGCCGGAGAGCGGGGCCCGAGGCCGGAAGCCCCCGCCGGTGGCCCGCTCGATGCCGGCGCCGGCCAGCCGCCGTACGCGGCCGAACCCGGCCCGGCCACCGGCCGACGCCAGCACGGCCACGGTCATGTCGGCCTCG
>JBOGHQ010000237.1:0-7085 GCA_050744785.1 Acidimicrobiales bacterium
AGCCGGTACGGGCCCAGGCGGCCGGCGTGGCCGAGCGCACCGGTGCCGGGCCGGGGGCCCTGTGGGCGGTGCTGGACGACGAAGCGCCCGACTCCGCTCCAACCCTGGTGCGGGAGGAGCTGAGCCGCTGGGTCGACGCCGATGCGGCCGACCGGGCCGCCGAGGCAAGGGCCTGGGTGGAGGGCCAGCTGGCCCGGCCCCAGCGGGCCGAGGACCTGGCCGGCGACCTGCTGGGCGGGCTGTTGGAGCTGCCCCCCGACCACCTCACCCTGCTGGTCGACGCGCTGGCGGCCGTCGAGGCCTCCGATAGCGGGGCGTTCGATGGCCAGATCGCGCGGGCGCTTGCCCTTTTCCCCGTGCCCCAGCTGCTGCGGCTGGAGGAGACGTTCACTGTGGCGCGGAGGCGCCGTTCGACCGCAGCCGGACAGGATCGCGGCGATTAGCCAGGGGCCGCATGCGTGGTCGCCGCGTCGTCCCGTGCGCTTTCCTTTCCGGTCCAGCCACACTGGATGTGGCCAGACGGGAAGGGAATCGGCGAACCTCGAACGGCCTCAGCTGGCGACGAAGCGGTCGAGCTCCTCCAGCAGCGACCACAGCAGGGCCCAGTCCAGAAAGTCCATCCCCTCCCCCGTCTCGCCACTGTCGATCTGGCGGCGCAGCTGCTCGCGCTGGGCGTAGATGCGGCCCCACCGGCCATCCTGGCCGAGGACCCGGATGGAGCGCACCAGCTCGCCCAGGGTGTGCATGGCGGGGGCGTCGCCGAGCCGGTCGGCGTCCTCTCGGCAGCGGGCCCCGATCTGGGCGGCCAGGTCCAGCAGCGGCACAAGGGCCACCTCGGTGCGCACCATGGCCAGGGCTTCTTCCAGACCGGCTCGGCCCTCGGCCGAGAGCCGGTCGGACAGGGCCAGCGACGCCGGCTCCACCTCGATGCAGACCGTGCGGGGCGGAAGGGCGCCGAGGCCGGCGGCCACCTCGACCAGGATGTCGATGGAGACGTAGCCGGTGACGGCGTCGCCCACCGCCTGCTGGGCCACCGCCGGCGTCAGCTTCGACAGGTCCGGCCGGCGGCGCTCCACGGTGCCCGGCGGCCGGTCCCGCACCACGCCGCCGATGAGGATGAGGTGGGCGGGCCGCAGCTCCTCCAGGCGCTGGCACACCGCCACCGCGCCGTAGTGAAGGTCCTCCACCAGGACGCTCTCGCCCAGGGTCTCCTCCATCAGCCGCTCCACCGCGGCCCGGCCCAGGTCGAGGTCGCCCGTGGTAGAGCTCGCCGACGCCGCCCACCAGGACGGGCGGGGGCGGCCGCTCGGGGAGGGGCCGGCCGTCGAGGGGGCCGCCCGGCCCCTCAGTCAGCACTGCAGGAGCAGGTCGTGACCTCCCGGAGCACCTCGCCCTTGCCCGTGTCGGTGTGGGTGGTACACGGCATGCAAGGGTCGAAGCTGCGGATGGTACGGAGCATGTCGATCGAGGTGAAGCGGGCCGGGTCGGAGATGTCCTCGATGATCGGCGTGTTCATCACCGCCTCCTCGTAGGGGCCGGGCTGGCCCCAAGGGTCGCGCGGCGAGGCGTTGATGGTGGAGGGGGTGCAGATCTGGTAGTTGGTGATCCGGCCCTTGTCCATGACCATGTGGTGGGTCAGCCAGCCCCGGCCCGCGCCCCACCAGCCCACGCTGCGGCGCTCGTCCTTGGGCATGTGGCGGTCCAGCTCGGTGGGGTCGAAGGCGGCGACCCGGCGCTCGCCGGTGCTGAACAGGCGGTAGGCCTCCATGAGGCTGGCCAGCCCCACCAACTGCGAGAACACGTAGTGGTAGGCCCGGCCGCGGTTGCGCTCCAGGGCGTTCCACACGTCGGGCACGTACCACTCCACCTCGACCTCGGGGGTCATGCCCTTCGGGATCAGCATGCGCAGGCTGCGGCCGGTGGGCTCGAGGAAGTCGTTGGGCTGCTGGAGGCGGGCCATGGCGGTGGTGAACAGCCGGGCGTAGGCGCCCGCCTCCACCACCTTGCGGTCCCAGCGGGGGGCGCAGGCCCAGGTGTACTTCTCCTTGAAGTCACGGGCGCCCGGCTTGGGCAGGGTCTCTTTGTTCCAGGGGTGGTAGGGGCTGATGGGGTTGCCCACCATGTCGGTGGTGAAGCGGTCCCCCGCCCAGTTGTCGTAGTAGGCGTGGGAGACGAACTCCTCCCAGCCGATGTTGATGTCGCTCAGGCGGGTGGTGACCAGCTGGCCGTCGATGATGACGCCGGGCGTCGACCACCGCCTGCGGCCCCAGTCGTCCATGGTGGCGTAGTTGGCCTCGTAGGAGTAGGGGTCGTCCCAGTAGCCGGGGTCGATGAGGTTCATGGGCCGGGCGCCCACGTCGCGGTAGCGCTCGTCGCAGTCGTAGAAGAACTCGGGGATGTCGTTCCACACCGCCAGCATGCGCTGGGCGTAGTCGAACACCTGCGACAGCAGCGAGTGGTACTCGTTGAGCGTCTGCATGGTGACGGTGGACGACACGCCGCCCGGCACCACCGTCTGGGGGTGAGGGTACTTGCCGGCGAGGATCACGAACATCTGCCGGGACAGCCGGGTGAACTCCAGGCCCTCCCGGTAGAGCGAGCCGGTAAGTGGGTTGAGGGCGGTCATCAGGTCGGCCATGGTGCGGAACCCGTGGTGGTCCACGCCGGGGCACAGCCAGCGCTCGGCGAGCGGCCACAGCTCTGGGTTGACCGAGCGGACCACCGACTCGGAGTAGTCGGGGCCGGCCAGCAGGTAGAGGTGGAGGGGGTTGTCGTAGCCCATCTCGGCCGCCTCCTGCATGTTGCGGATGACGGTCCCCATGGGCGGCGGGGTCAGCCCCATGGCCATCTCGATGGCGTAGGCGGCGGCGTGGGAGTGGACGCCGCCGCACACCCCGCAGGCCCGGGACGACACAAAGATGGCGTCGCGGGGGTCCCGGCCCTGGAGGATCACCTCGTAGCCGCGGAAGAGCTTGGCCTGCACATGGGCGTCGAGGTGCCGGCCGGCCATGAGGTCGGCCGAGACATGCACAGCCAAAGCGCCGGCCACGCGGGTGACCGGGTCCATGTTCAGGTCCTTGACGTGCCCGTTGGCGGCCAGCAGGCGCTCGATCTGGGCCTCACGCTCGGCGTCGGTCTGGGTGACCATGGGGCTGGCCGTCCGCAGGTTGAACGGGTCGGGGACGCTGGCCGTCAGCTGGGCCCTGCCGGACGCGTCGATCTCGATGGGCAGGTTGTTGAAGCACATGGCGCTACTTCCTTCCGGCGGGCTCGGCGGGACGGTTGGACCGGCGGCGGGTGTAGAAGCGGCGAGGGGCGGGCGTGCGGGAGTCGTGGGAGAGGCTGGTGTCGGCCCAGCCGGCGTGGATGTCGCCGAGGTCGCCCAGGCGGGCCTCGCTGTAGCGGCGCAGGGGGTCGAGGACGCCCACGCGGAGCCGGGCCGGCGCGCTCGACGTCACGTCGGCCGGCGGCTTGAGGTGGAAGGGGGCGAACTGGTCCGGGAAGCCGGGCATGGTGCAGCCGATGCAGGCTCCGCCCACGTTCATGCACCCGCCGGTGTTGTTGATGGCGCCGCGCGAGCTGATGTTGCACTGCACCACCGGGCCCCAGCACCCGATCTCGACCAGGCACTCCTTGGCGCCGAAGTCGGCCGCGAAGTTGCCCTCCTCGAAGTAGGCGCCCCGGCCGCACTGGTGGTGCACGGTCTCGCCGTAGAGCCAGGCGGGCCGGCCCAGGTCGTCGAACTCGGGCAGCGGGCCGAAGCCCTGCAGGAAGTAGAGCAGGGCGGCGGCCGTCTCGGTGAAGTTGTCGCCCACCGGGGCGCAGCCGGGGATGTTCACCACCGGCAGGCCGGCGGCGCTGCGGTAGCTGTTGCCC
Source organism: Acidimicrobiales bacterium (assembly GCA_050744785.1). Taxonomy (GTDB): domain Bacteria; phylum Actinomycetota; class Acidimicrobiia; order Acidimicrobiales; genus JBOGHQ01. The sequence goes on from JBOGHQ010000237.1 coordinate 3,877, forward strand.
AGGAAGTCGATGACGCCCATGGCCCCGGTGGGGTTGCCGGCCGCGGCCGGGATGCCACCCCAGGTGGCGCAGGTGCCGATGGCGATGGTGGCCGCCGCCCCGGGTGCCAGGCGGGCCACCCACTCCGAGGCGGTGACGTCACGCAGCTCGCCCTGACTCCCCCACGGCTCCTCGCCCTGCCCGCACCAGTAGCCGCCCTTGGACAGGGCGGTGAGTTCGTCGCACAGCGATCCCTCCACCACGACCACGTAGGGGGCGTCGAGCCTTCCCTGCACGGCCAGCTCCATGGGGCGCAGGAAGGCGGGCCCCGACTCCAGGTTGACCACCGGGTGGTGGAGGATCACGCGTGGCAGCCCGGGGTGGGCGCCCATCATGAGGCTCTCGACCGTGGGCGACTGGGCACCGGTCACCGACACGGTGCAGCCGTCGCAACTGGCCCCTGCGAACCAGAAGACGTGGACCTTCTCCATGGGGCCGAGGCGGCTGTTGGGCCCGGCCACGGCGTAGGGTTCGAGGAAGTCCTCCATGGACGCGCGCGCCGGCAGGCCCAGGTCGCCGATCTCGACCGGGTCGTGGAACCGGGAGACGGGGCCGAGCTTGCGCAGCAGCCGGGCGGCCGGGGTGTCGACTCTGTTGTCTGGCACTGACGTCGACCTCCTGGATCGAAGTCGCCGGGAGCGGGGCGCTTCGGCGCCATCGCTTCATCGGACGCGCCGGCCCGTTGCGAGAGTGCCCGATGGGGCCCGGACCGGGATTCTCCGAACCATTCGGTCCGCAGACCGGACCAAAGCCCGCAGATCGCGCCGAGCAGCCTCTCTCGGTCAGCCGCAGCAGGTGTCGGCCAGCGACTCGGCCCGCCAGGCCTGCACGCCCTCGGCCGCGGCCAGGGCGGCGATGCCGAGGCCGGCCAGCGGATCGGCCCACCCCCACCCGAACACGGCGTTGGCCCCCAGGCCGACGAGGAGGACGCCGGAGAGCAGGGCGCACAGCCGGGTCTGGGCGGCGTCGGCCTCCACCGCCCGGGAGCCGAGGACGGGCGCCAGGCGGCGCTTGGCCCGGGCCAGGACCGGCATACCGAGCAGGGAGAGGGCGGCGATCACGATGCCGGGCACGCTGGCCTCCGGCTCGGAGCCGGTGACCAGGTCCCGGGCCGACTCGACGCCGACGTAGGCGGCCAGCAGGGCGAAGCTGACGGCGATGGCCCGGGTGGCCCGCCGGTCGTTCTCCTGCATGCACCCGCCGGCCCGCTCCTGGTGAAGCCTCCAGGCCAAGATGACGGCGGCCGACACCTCGATGCCCGAGTCCAGCCCGAAGCCGATCAGACTGGCCGACCCGGCCGCTACGCCGGCGATCAGGGCCACCACGCCCTCCATCGCGTTCCAGCTGATCGTGAGCAGGTTCAGGCGGCGGGCCTGGTCAACGGCGTCCTGGCGGAGGGTGGTGGCACGGCCCTCTCCGTCGCCCGGCGCGGCGTCCAGGTGCCCGTGCTCGTCGAAGCCAGGAGGGGCCGCGGTGGAGGTTGCTTCCCCAGGCCGAGCGCGGCCCGGCCTCGTCTCCATGCCCCGAATTCTACCGGCGACCCGATGGGGTACACACCGGCCAGGACTGGCAGGATGGGCCCGTGGGCCTTCGGGTGTGGATCGACCAGGACCTGTGCACCGGCGACGGCCTGTGTGTCGACCACTGCCCCGAGGTCTTCACCCTCCTCGAGGACGGCATCGCCTACGTCAAGGACGGCGATCGGGTCCACAACGACCCCGGCATGTCCGAGGGCCTGGCGTGGGTGCCCAACGGCCGGGAGCGGGACGTGGTCCACGCCGCCGAGGACTGCCCCGGGGAGTGCATCTTCATCGAGAGCTGAGCGCCCCGCCGCGGACGCATGCGTCCTGCTATCGGAAATCGACCCCCTGGAGTCGATTTCCGATACCAGTGCAATGTAGGAGGATCCTTCCGCTCACCGTCCGAACCGACCTCCCGGCGCCCAGCGTCAATCAGACGCCCTGCCACGGACGTAGCCGCCCAGGTACGTCCGAAGCCCCGCATGGCCGTGGCGCATCATGATCGTGTGGTTCATGCGGAAGCCTGGGCGGGCCAGTGGAGCGAGCGCCTTCAGTAGCGCCTTGCGGGTCTCGACCTCCTGGTCATAGATCAGCCGGCAGCCGGCGCCCTGCGGCTCGATCGTCCAGCGCGCAAACCCTTCCAGGTCACCGGACAGCGTCGCCTCGATCACGTCGGGCCGGCGACGATCGGCCCGTTCCTCGCTGACGAATCGAAGGTCATAGGGAAGCAGGGACCGGGCCACCATCTCGTAGCGCCCACCGCCGAGGTCGTCGACGCTGCGGATCTCCGGCCACCAGTGCGGGTAGGTCCGCACGTCGGCCAGGACGGAGAAGACGATGTCAACGCCGGCTTCGACCGACCACACGCTCTTGAAGACGTAATGGGTCAGGCTTCCGATGGTCTCATCCTGTCATCCCGGGACTGGGCAGAAGGCGGCGACGCCCGAACGGCCGGCCGCTCCCGACTCGGGCGATGATGGACCCGGATCGGCAAGACCAGGCTGGCCCAGGAGATCGCCGGCATCGCCCTCGCAAGGGGCACCACGGTGGCGTGGGGCCGCTGCGTGGAGCTGGAGGGGGTCTCCCCCGCTCTGGCCGTGGCGCCAGGTCCTTCAAGGTCGATGGCCTCGTTGATGGGCGCGGCGAAGTCGTCGGTGCCCGCCAAAACCCGAGAGGAACGCGAAAAACCGCCCCGGGCGGGCGGTTTTCGCACTTCAGCGAGGTACTGAACGGTCGGGTCAGACCAACTCCCGGTCTCGTACGACGACCTCCTCGCGGTCACGGCCGTAGGGACTGAAGCTGCTCCAGAAGAGCATCGAGGCAAGCAGCCCGATGCCGCCGACGATCATCAGGATCACGCCGACGGTGTCGAGGTTCACGCCCTCGGTCGTCACGTCCACGGCGAATGCCAGGATGGCCCCAACTGCAATCAAAAAGACGCTCACACCGATACCCATTGCAACTTCCTCCTTCTAGGTCTGCCCCCGGGCATTACCCGAAGTACGCACCGGGTTGTTGCCCACCCGTGCGGCGTGGCAAACGTCAGCCGGTACCGCCCAGCGCACCAGCGGCGACCCGCAGATCGGCGATGAAGGCGTCCATCTCGCTCTCGCGTGCCTTTGCGTCTGGCGCCCGCAGGATGGACGACGG
>JBOGHQ010000238.1:0-6553 GCA_050744785.1 Acidimicrobiales bacterium
GGACCTGGCCGGGCGCATCGACGACGGCCGCCCCTACGCCGACATGGAGGACGTGGTGCGCCGGTGCGCCCTCACCGAGCCCCAGGTGGAGGCGCTGGCCACCGCCGGCGCCTTCGGCTGCTTCGACGCACCGGCCCCCGACGAGGCTGAGACCCGTCCCCATCGTCCGCTGACCCGGCGGGAGGCGCTGTGGGCGGCGGGGGCGGTGAGCCAGTCGCGGCCGGGGCGCCTGGCCGGGGTGGTGACGGGGGAGTCGGCGCCGTCCCTCCCGGCCATGACGGCGCGCGAGCAGGTGGCGGCCGACCTGTGGGCGCTGGGCCTGTCGCCCACCTCCTCGCCCACCGAGTTCGCCCGCCCCGCCCTCGACGAGTTGGGGGTGGTGACGGCGGCCGGGCTGGCCGCCGCCGAGCCCGGATCGCGCGTGCTGGTGGGCGGGGTGGTCACCCACCGCCAGCGCCCGGCCACCGCCTCGGGCACCACGTTCGTGAACCTGGAGGACGAGACGGGCCTGGTGAACGTGGTGTGCTCGCCCGGCGTGTGGGCCCGCCACCGCCGGGTGGCCCGGGCCTGCCCGGCCCTGCTCGTCCGGGGCCGGCTGGAGCGGGCCGAGGGCGTGATCAACGTGGTGGCCGAGCGCATCGAGCCCCTCGACCTCGCCCTCCCCACCAGGTCGCGGGACTTTCGTTGACTTCCGGGCGCCGGGAGCGTCATTCTGACCCGTCGGACCGGACGAAGGGCCACCGAGGGGAGGGAGGCCGTGCCGAACCACCACGCCCCGGACATGCACTTCGACACCGTCATCGTCGGCTCCGGCTTCGGTGGCTCGGTCACCGCCTACCGCTTCGCCCAGGAGGGCGAGCGCGTCCTGGTGCTGGAGCGGGGCAAGGCCTACCCGCCCGGGTCCTTCGCCCGCCGCCCCCGGGAGATGAAGGACAACTTCTGGGACCCCAGCAAGGGCCAGCACGGGCTGTTCAACGTGTGGTCGTTCCGGGGGATCGAGGCCCTGGTGGCCAGCGGCCTGGGCGGCGGGTCGCTCATCTACGCCAACGTCCTGCTGCGCAAGGACGAGCGGTGGTTCGTGAAGGACGCCCCCTTCGGCGGTGGCTACGAGCACTGGCCCATCGACCGGGCCGACCTGGAGCCGCACTACGACGCCGTCGAGCGCATGCTCGCGCCCACCCCGTTCCCCCTCGCCGCCCCGGGCTACGGCATCCCCAAGACCCTGGCCACCCAGGAGGCCGCCGCCGCCCTGGGGCTTCACTGGCGGCTCCCGCCGCTGGCGGTCACCTTCTCGCCCGACGCCGACAGCCCGCCCGCCCCCGGCGTGCCCATCGTCCCCGGCCCCTACCCGAACCTCCACGGCCGGCCCCGCCTCACCTGCCGACTGTGCGGCGAGTGCAACATCGGCTGCAACGAGGGCAGCAAGAACACCCTCGACCACACCTACCTGTCGGCCGCCGCCCACCATGGGGCCGAGATCCGCACCCGCAGCGAGGTGCGCGGCCTGGCGTCGCGTCCCGGCGGCGGCTACGAGGTGGCCTACGTGGAGCACAGCCCCGACCGGGAGGGGAAGCGCACCGGCACCGGCAAGCTGCCCACCCGCACGGTCACCGCCGACCGGCTGGTGCTGGCCGCCGGCGCCCTGGGCACCCCTTACCTCCTGCTCCGCAGCCGGGCCGCCTTCCCCAACCTGAGCGCCGCCCTCGGCACCCGCTTCAGCGGCAACGGCGACCTGCTCAGCCTGGTGCTCAAGAGCCGCCTCCCACCGCCTCTCGGCACGGCCCGGGTCATGGACGCCAGCCGGGGCCCGGTGATCACCAGCGCCATCCGGGTGCCCGACGCCGCCGACGGCGACGGCGCCGAGGGCCGCGGCTACTACGTGGAGGACGCCGGCTACCCCGTGCTGGTGGACTGGCTGGCCCAGGGCGCCGACGTCCCCGGCACTCTTCACCGGCTGGTGCGGTTCGCCCTGCGGCGGGCCTGGGGGATGGTCGCCCGCAGCCCGGTGAGCGACCTGGGCAGCGAGGTCGGCGGCCTGCTGGGCCGGGCCGAGCTGTCCTCCACGTCGCTCCCATTGCTGGGCATGGGGCGCGACGTGCCCGACGGCGTGATGCGCCTGCGCAAGGGGTGGCTCGACGTGGACTGGACCATCGCCACGTCCAAGGACTTCTTCGAGCGAGTCCGCTCCACCATGCACGCCGTGTCCGACCATCTGGGCGGCCGCTTCGCCGACAACCCGTTGTGGCTGCTGAAGAAGGTCGTCACGGTCCACCCCCTGGGCGGCGCCCCCATGGGCCGCCACCCGGGAGAGGGGGTGGTGGACGCCTATGGCGAGGTGTTCGGCCACCCTGGCCTCTACGTCGCCGACGGCGCCGCCATGCCGGGACCGGTGGGTGCCAACCCCTGCCTCACCATCGCCGCCTTCGCCGACCGCCTGGCAGATCATGCCCTCGAGCGGAAGCCGCTTCCCACCCGAGCCAAGGAGCACCAGTGACCGACCAGCAGACCGCGGCCGCACCCTGCAGCCTCCGATTCACCGAGGAGATGAAGGGCTACCTCACCCTCGGGGAGGACGACTATCACGTGGGCTTCCGCGAGGGGCGCAGGTCCGGCTCGTTCCTCATGTTCCACCTCACCATCACCCTGGACGACGTGGACGCCTTCGTGGCCGACCCCACCCACGAGGCCAGCGCCACGGGGTGGGTGCAGTGCGACCAACTGGGCGGCCAGCTCCCGGTCCAGCGGGGGATCTTCAACCTCTTCGTGGAGGGCGACGACCATTCCCGCACCACCATGCTGTACCGCCTGTTCTTCGCGGACGGGTCGGGCCAGCCCCTCACCCTCAGCGGGTTCAAGGACGTGAAGGACGACCCCGGCTTCGACGTGTGGCAGGACACCTCCACGCTCTACATCAAGGTCCTGCGGGGCCACGTGGAGGCGGGGGGCGAGGCCGAGGCCGAGGCGGCCGGCGGGCTGGTGGCGGCGGGGATCCTCAACATCTACCTGCTCGACTTCCTGCAGCAGCTCACCACCTTCCGGGTGGAAGGGCCCTCGATGCAGGAGCGGGCCAGCTCCTTCGGCGCCTTCGGACGGCTCTTCCTCGGCAAGCTGTGGGACCTCTACCGGGGCCGGGCCGAGGCCGCCGCCGAGGTGGAGTGATGGCCGACTACCCGCCCCGACCGCAGAGCGAACGGCCGGAGGAGACCGGCTTCGTCCCCCAGGAGATGGTGCGGTGGCTGTCGCCCCGCGAGCTGGTGAGCGCCGGCCTGCGGGTGGTGCTGTCGGGCATCTTCGGCACCTACGCCGACAAGCGGGAGATCCAGGCCGCCCTGCCGCCCACCGAGCCCCACGACGCCTCGGCGCGGAGCGAGATCTGGGTGGACTTCGTGTCGGACCTGGGCGACGGCTTCAACGCCACCTACGCGGTGGCGTCGGTGCTGGCCGGGGACAAGCTGGAAGTGCCCGGGCCGGGCGGCGGCTCCTTCCCCACCGAGCGGGGCAGCATCCTGGTGATGGGCGGCGACGAGGTGTACCCCACCGCCGCCACCGACGAGTACCGCAACCGACTGGTGGGCCCGTACCGGGCGGCCCTGCCCTGCACCGATCCAGCGCACCCCCAGCTGTTCGCCATCCCCGGCAACCACGACTGGTACGACGGGCTCACCGCCTTCATGCGGGTGTTCTGCCAGGGCAGCTGGATCGGCGGCTGGCAGACCAGCCAGCCGCGCAGCTACTTCGCCGCCGCCCTTCCCCACCGGTGGTGGCTGTGGGGGATCGACATCCAGTTCGACACCTACATCGACGAGCCGCAATTGTGCTACTTCCGGGACGTGGTGGGCCCGAAGGTCCAACCGGGGGACTCGATCATCCTGTGCTCGGCCAAGCCCAGCTGGGTGGAGGCCAACGAGCCGGGCACGCCGGACGCCTTTGTCACCCTCGACTACTTCGAGCGCACGGTGGTGCGGCGCCGGCAGGCCGAGGTGCGCCTGGCGCTCACCGGCGACAGCCACCACTACGCCCGCTACCAGGCCGAGTCGGGCGGCGCCCAGAAGATCACGGCCGGCGGCGGCGGCGCCTTCCTGGCCGCCACCCACCATCTCCCGGGCGCACTGCTCCTGCCACCGCCGGCCTCCACCGACCCGGGCCGCACCACGCCCCCCGCCCGCTACCTGTTCAAGACGGCGTACCCGTCCAAGGACGAATCCCGCCGGGTGGCCAGGGGCATCGTCTCCCTGCCCCGCAAGAACCCCAGCTTCGCCGGCCTGCTGGCGGCCGTGCACGTGCTGTTCGCCTGGATGCTGCTCTCGTCGGTGCGGCCGTCGGGCGGCAGCTACGCCGACGCCATGCACGACATCTCCATCACCGGCGTGGTGGCCGGCCTGGCCCGAAGCTCCACCGCCATGGTGGTCGCCGCCCTGCTCCTGGTGGGCATGGCCGGCTTCACCAAGGCCGCCTCCCGGCGGGTGAGGTGGTTGCTGGGCGGGGCCCACACCGCCCTCCACCTGGCCGCCGTCGTGGCCGTGGCCCGGCTCAGCGAGGTGCCCCTGTCCGGCGTGGACGGCAGCTGGTTCCTGCTGCTGTACCTCCCCCTGGTGGCGGTGCTGGGCGGGCTGGCCGGCAGCATGGTGATGGCCCTCTACCTGTACGTGGCCGACAAGTGGCGCTGCAACACCAACGAGCTCTTCGCGGCCCAGCGCATCGAGGACAAGAAGTGCTTCCTCCGGCTGCACCTGGGCGACGACGGTGCGGTGACGGTGTACCCGGTGAAGCTGGCCACGGTGCCCAGGGAGTGGCAGCTCAGGCCCGACGGGCAGCCCGGTGACCCGTGGTTCTTGCCCGTGGGGGAGCCCCTGCGGCCCCAGCTGATCGAGGCCCCGATCAGGGTCGAGCCGGCCGGGCGCTGACCGCCCGCCGCCCGCCCGCCGCATACCACGCCGAGGAGAGCACCAGCCAGGCGCCGTTCACGGCCGCCCCCGCGGTGGCCCCACGCGACACCCAGCCGCCCACGATGGCGGCCACGCCGAGGTGGTGGACGGCCAGCCACCGCCACCGCCGCTCCCGCACCACTGGGACGAAGCGGCTGATGACCACGACCGAGGTCGGGTAGCCGAACCCGAACAGGCCCCACTCCAGTGCGCTCACCCCGCCGATGGTAGGGGCGGCGCGTTGCACCGCCGGCCCGGCGGAGAACGGGTTGCCCAGCACCTTGTCGCCCCAGTAGACCGGGCACGGAAGGAAGGTGGGCCGTGCGGTTCCGCAGAGGAGCGCAACTCGACACCTCGCAGGTGTCCGACCGGCGGGGGATGGGACCGGTGGCGCTGGGCGGCGGCGGCCTCATCGGCCTGGTGGTGCTGGTGATCCAGCTGCTGGGCGGCGGGGGAGCGGACCTGAGCGGGCTCCAGGTGGGAGGCGGGGAAGCGGGCGCCGACCTGTCGGCGGAGTGCCGCATCGGGGAGGACGCCAACCAGCGGGAGGACTGCCGCATCGTGGCGGTGATCAACAGCGTCCAGGCCTTCTGGCAGACCGAGCTGCCGTCCTACCAGCCGGCCCAGACGGTGTTCTTCAGCGGGCAGGTCAGCACGGGGTGCGGGGTGGCGTCGTCGGCGGTGGGCACGTTCTACTGCCCCCTCGACCGGCAGGCCTACATCGACCTCGGCTTCTACGACGACCTGCGCACCCGCTTCGGTGCCAGGGGCGGGGCGTTCGCGGAGGCCTACGTCATCGCCCACGAGTACGGCCACCACGTCGAGAACCTCACGGGCGTGCTGGAGAAGGGCCGCGACGGCCAGACCGGGCCCCAGAGCGCGGCGGTGCGGGTGGAGCTGATGGCCGACTGCCTGGCCGGCATGTGGGCGGGCGGTGCGGTGGCCACCGGCTTCATCGAGGAGCTCACCGAGGACGACATCAGGGACGGCCTCGACGCCGCCGGCGCCATCGGCGACGACCGCATCCAGGAACAGCTGCAGGGGCAGGTGAGCCCGGAGAGGTTCACCCACGGGTCGTCGGAGCAGCGCCAGCGCTGGTTCCTCGCCGGCTACAACAACGACGAACTCGCCGGCTGCGACACCTTCGCCGTCTCCCGGGTGTGATCCCGGCCCGTAGGCTCGGCCGCGGGCCGACGACGAGGGGGACCGGATGAGCGAGGGGACCTATGCCGTGCTGGGGACGGGCGTGGTGGGGCGGACGCTCGGCAGCCGCCTGGTGGGCCTGGGCCATCCGGTGGTGATGGGCTCGCGGCAGGCCGGGAACGGGACGGCGGTGGTGTGGGCGGCCGAGGCAGGGGAGCTGGCGTCGGAAGGCTCGTTCGCCGACGCCGCGGCGGCCGGCCACACCGTGATCAACGCCACCGCCGGCACGGCGTCCCTCGGCGCCCTGGGGAGCCCGGCGAGGACCGCCTGGCCGGCAAGGTGCTCATCGACGTGAGCAACCCATTGGACTTCTCGCAGGGGATGCCACCCCGGCTGTCGGTGTGCAACGACGACAGCCTGGCGGAGCAGCTTCAGCGCGCCTTTCCCGACGCCCGCGTCGTCAAGGCGCTCAACACCGTGAACTG
>JBOGHQ010000239.1:0-1736 GCA_050744785.1 Acidimicrobiales bacterium
CGCCGACCCGCGCCAGGGCGAGCACCCCGACTGGGGCACCCTGGTGTTCAACGTCGGGCGCAACGAGGTGCGCAACTTCCTCATCTCGAGCGCCCGCTACTGGCTGGAGGAGATGCACATCGACGGCCTGCGCGTCGACGCGGTGGCCTCGATGCTGTACCTCGACTACTCCCGCAAGGAGGGGGAGTGGATCCCCAACCAGTTCGGGGGCCGCGAGAACCTGGAGGCGGTGGGGTTCCTCAAGGAGATGAACGAGTCGGTCTACGGCGCCCACCCCGGCGTGATGATCGTGGCCGAGGAGTCCACGGCGTGGCCGGCGGTGTCACGGCCCACCTACCTGGGCGGCCTGGGCTTCGGCTTCAAGTGGAACATGGGCTGGATGCACGACACCCTCGAGTACTTCGCCAAGGACGCCATCTACCGGCGCTACCACCACCACGACCTCACCTTCGGGCTGCTCTACGCCTTCAGCGAGAACTTCGTGCTCCCCCTCAGCCACGACGAGGTGGTGCACGGCAAGGGCTCCCTGCTGTCGAAGATGCCGGGCGACAAGTGGCAGAAGCTGGCCAACCTGCGGGCCCTCTACGGCTGGATGTGGGCCCATCCCGGCAAGCAGCTGCTGTTCATGGGCGGCGAGCTGGCCCAGGAGCGGGAGTGGTCCCACGAGCGAAGCCTCGACTGGCACCTGCTCGACGACCCCGGCCACCAGGGCGTGCAGGACCTGGTCCGGGCCCTCAACCGCGCCTACCTGGAGCGGCCCGAGCTGTGGCAGCGCGACGACGTCCCCGAGGGGTTCCGGTGGGTGGACGCCAGCGACGTGGAGAACAACGTGCTGTCCTTCCTCCGGTTCTCCTCCGACGGCCGGGCCCTGGCCTGCGTGGCCAACCTGTCGCCGGTCGTCCGCCACGGGTACCGCTTCGGGTTGCCGTCGGGCGGGGTGTGGCGCGAGGTGCTCAACACCGACGCCGTCGAGTTCGGCGGCAGCGGCGTGGGCAACGCCGGCGAGGTCTATGCCGCCGACGCCACCTGGCACGGCCTGCCCTTCTCGGCCGAGCTGACCCTGCCGCCCCTCGGCGTCCTCTGGCTCTCCCCCGAGTAGGCATCTCGCCATTCACTTGGCGCGAGGCCGCCAACAGGTGGCGGCGTTCTGCCATATGAATGGCGCCGGCGCCGGTACCGTGCCAGAGGGATGGCGCCGACACTGGTGGTGCACGGCCACTTCTACCAACCGCCCCGGGAGAACCCCTGGACGGAGGAGCTGGCGCGGGAGCCCTCGGCCGCCCCCTTCCACGACTGGAACGCCCGGATCGACGCCGAGTGCTACCTGCCCAACGGGGTGGCCCGGGTCTTCGACGACGCCGGCCACGTGGTCGACATCGTCAACAACTACGCCAACCTCTCATTCGACGTCGGTCCCACCCTGCTGTCGTGGCTGGAGGCCCACGACCCGGCCACCTACCGCCGCATCCTGGCCGCCGACGCCGACGGCCACCGCGGCATGGCCCAGGGGTGGGGCCACATCATCCTGCCCCTGGCCAGCGACCGTGACCTCCGCACCCAGGTTCGGTGGGGGCTGGCCGACTTCGAGCACCGCTTCCGCCGCCGGGCCGAGGGCATGTGGCTGCCGGAGACGGCCGTGGACGACCGCGTGCTGTCCGTCCTCGCCGAAGAAGGCGTCCGCTTCACCGTCCTCGCCCCCGGGCAGGCCCGGCGGGTGCGGCCCCTCGGCCCGGCCG
>JBOGHQ010000240.1:0-5706 GCA_050744785.1 Acidimicrobiales bacterium
GCCGCGGCCGGCCCGTCCCCGCCGGTGGTGGTGCAGGCCTCCTCGATGAGCACGAACAGGCCCTCGGGGTCGGACAGGGCGGGATCGGGGAAGAAGCCGCCGCTGCCCCAGGAGTTGCCCGACCAGGTGTTGGTGCCGCAGTTGAAGATGATGAGGAACGGGTCCTCCTGGAAGTCGGCGTTGACGTCCACCAGGTCGCCCTGGAACACGAAGCTGTCGAAGTCGGCGATGGGCTCCCCGTTGTCGATGGCGTCGTTGTCGAGGAACTGGTTGCCGCTGGAGCCGAACTCGGCCTTGATCCCCGAGGCGGTGTTGCCCCGCACCCGGTTGCCCCGCACCAGCCCGTCGTGGGCGGTGACGATGATGCCGTCCCGGCCGTTGCCGCTGACCCGGTTCCCCTCGATCTGGTTGGTGTCGCCGGCCACGTTGATGCCGTCCAGGATGCTGCCCTCGACACGGTTGCCGACCACCCGGTTGTTGCGGGAGAGCACGTCGATGCCGTTGCCGCTGAAGGCGAAGCCGTCCACGTCGAGGCTCCCGTTGTCCAGCACCACGTTGCCCTGCACCACCACATTGGTGTCCCGGGGGGCGTTGAGGAGGTTCTGGATGCCGATGCCGTTGGCCGGGATGGCGTCGGTGAGGCGGCCGTTGCCCACCACCCGGTTGCCGCTGATCACGCCGTTGACGTTGCTGATGTTGGAGATCCCCGAGTTGTCGTTGTCCCGCACGGTGTTGTCCAGGATCTTGTTCTCGAAGATGGACAGCTCCCGCGGCAGGCCCTCCGACAGGAACGGGGTCAGCACGATGCCGATGCCGGCGTCGAAGATCTCGCCCTGGGCGTTGGTGGCCGACACCGTGTTCCGCTGCACCACGTTGCCCTGCGAGCCGATGCCGAGGATGCCGATGCCGTCGTAGAGGCCGTTGCGGGCCACCTCGTTGTCGCGGATCTGGTTGAACGACGAGAAGAACGAGGCGATGCCGTCGCCGTAGATGTCGAAGCCGTCGTTGTCGTGCACGGAGAGCTTTTCCACCACGTTGTGGCCCCCGCCGATGATGGCCACGCCGGCGTCGAAGCCGCTCACCGAGCCGGCCCGCCCGCCGCCGGTGATGGTGACGCCGCTGCGGCCGAACAGCCGTATGCCCACCGTGGAGTTCTGGCCCTCGGTGCCGAAGATCCGGTAGCCGTTGAGGTTGAGCCGGATGTTGTCCCTGCCGATGACGATGCCGTCGGTGTCGCACGGGCCGATGTCGGCCGTCAGGATGGTGTTCTTGGTGATCACGCTGCCGCACTCCGGCTTCTTGACCACCGGCGGCGGGGGCGGGGTGCCGGCCTCGATCCTGCGCACGCTGGCGTTGCCGCGGTCGGTGAAGAACAGGTCGCCGGCGCCGTCCAGGTCGAGCTGGGTGGGCGAGCTGACGACGGCGTCGGCGGCGGGGCCGCCGTCGCCCCCGAAGGCGGGGATGCCGTTGCCGGCGATGGTGCTGACGATGCCGTCCGTGCCCACCTTGCGGATCCGGGAGAACAGGGTCTCGGCGATGATCAGGTTGCCGTCGCCGTCCACCACCACGTCCTCGGGGCCGGCCACCGAGGTGGCCGTGGCGGGCACGCCGCCCAGGGTGCCGAACAGGTTGGAGCCGTTGCCGGCCACCGTGGTGATGGCGCCGCTGCCGGCGTCGACCCGGCGCACCCGGTGGTTGGCGGTGTCGGCTACGTACACGGTGCCGTCGCCGTCCACGGTGACCCCGGCCGGGGCGTTGAGCTTGGCGGCAGCAGCCGGTCCGCCGTCGCCGGCGAAGCCGGGGCTGCCGGTGCCGGCCACGGTGGTGACCACGCCGGCCGGGGTGCGCTTGATGACCTCGTGCCCGCCGGCCAGCGACACGTACAGCGTGCCCGCCTCGGGGCCGTCGTCCACCAGGTGCAGCCCGGACGGGCACGGTACCGGCCCGAGCAGGGTGTCGATCACGCCCTCGGTGTCGACGGCGCGCACCCGGCTGTTGCCGCAGTCGGCCACGATCACGGTGCCGTCGCCGGCCACCACGACGCCGCGGGGCTCGCTCAGCACGGCCTCGGTGGCGGGCAGGCCGTCGCCGGCGCCGCCCCCCGCCACGGTGGTGATGGTGCCGCCGGCGTCCACCCGCCGCACCCGGTTGTTGCCGCGGTCGGCGATGTAGAGGTCGGCGCCGGCGGCGCCGAGACCGGCTGGGCTGTTGAGCGGGCTGAGGGCGGCCGCTCCGCCGTCCACGGCGCCACCGGGGGTGCCGGTACCGGCCAGGCGGGTGATCACCTCGTCAGGCTCCCCGGTGACGAGGCCGTCGCCGCCGGGCGCCACCCGCCGGACGCGGTGCCCGGTGAGCTCGCCCACGTAGAGGTTGCCGTCGCCGTCGAAGGTGAGCCCGTAGGGCCACGACAGCTCGGCGTCGACGGCGGGGCCGCCGTCGCCGGCGCCCCCGAGGGGCCCGGCGCCCACCACGGCGGTGAGGGTGCTGTCGGGGGCGATGCGCAGGACGTAGTTGCGAACGTCGATGTCGGTGGAGACCACGAAGAGGTTGCCGCCGGCGTCGAAGGCCAGGGAGTAGACGTTGTCCAGGGCGACATCGGTGGCCGCCGCGCCGCCGCCGGGCGGCAGGTCGCCGCCGCCGGCGAAGGTGGAGATGACCTCGTCGGCGTCGCCGTCCACGATCCCGTCGGCGCCGGGGCTCACCGCCCGCACCAGGTTGCCGCCGCCGATGTAGAGCACGCCATCGGCGTCGAGGGCGAGGGCCCGAGCGGTGAGGCCGGCTTCGGTGGCCGGGCCGCCGTCGCCGTCGGGGCCGGGCGTGCCGTTGCCGGCCACGGTGGTGATGATCTCGTCGGCGTCGCCGTCCACCAAGCCGTCGGTCCCGGCCGCCACGCGGCGGACGCGGGCGTTGCCCTCGTCGGAGAGCAGGAGGTTGCCGGCCGCATCGAAGGCCAGGCGGTCGGGCAGGTTGATCTCGGCGCCGGTGGCGGGGCCGCCGTCGCCCGAGAACCCCGCCGTGCCCGTGCCCACCACGGTGGTGATCGCTTCGTCGGGACCGCCGTCCACCACCCCGTCGCCGCCGGTCGCCACCCGTCGCACCCGGTGGCCGGCCCGGTCGGACACGAAGAGGTTGCCGGCCGAGTCGACCGCCACCGCCTCGGGGACGTCGAGGGCGGCGTCGGTGGCGGCGCCGCCGTCGCCGAGGGCGATGGTGCCCCCGCCCGCGAAGGGCGTCATGTTGCCCTCGGCGTCCACCCGCACCAGCTCGGCCGGGCCGACCTGGAAGGGGCCGGCCTGGCTCACCACCAGTTCACCGTCCACCTCGTCGACGCCCCAGACGCCAGGCATCGGGAACGCGACGGTGGAGATGTCGCCGGGGGCGGCCGCGGCCGGACCGGCCGGGACCACCACCGCCACCGTGGCCGTGGCCACGAAGGCCGCGACCAGGGAGGCCACCCGGGCCGCCAGTGCCCGCGCCGGGCGCGTGCGCGCCGGTCCGTCCCAACCTGTGCTCATCGCCGTGCCTCCCCCTGCATGGGCCCCCCACAGTCGCCCGCCACGCCGCACCCCGGGCGCGTACCGGCTTCCGCCTCTATGGGCGAAGCGTCCCATAGCGGCCTCGTAAAGTCAACGGGCGCTCCGTAGACTTGCGGCGTGGGAGGGGGCCGGGGGGGACAGCGGGCTGCGGCCCGCGGGCGAGTGGTGCTCGCCCTGGCCCCGCTCCTGCTGGCGGCCTGTGAGCGTCCGAGCGACGACTTCCCGCCGCCGCCCCAGACGGTCCAGGTGGGCATGACCGAGTACCGCTTCGACCTGCGGGCTCCAGGGGCGGCGGGGCGGATCGTCTTCGAGGCCCGCAACCGGGGGTCGGTGGACCACGAGCTGGTCCTGGTGGGTGTCCCCGAGAACCTGCCGCCCATCGGCGAGCAGCTCCGGTCCGGCGAGCGGGTGGTGGTACCCACGGTGGCCCGCATGGCGCCGCACGGGCCGGGCACGCGGGGGACCTTCGCGGTCGACCTGGAACCCGGCCGCTACGCCGTCGTCTGCTTCGTCAAGGACGCCGACGGCGAGCAACACGACCAGAAGGGCATGAGCGCCGAGTTCACCATCGAGTAGGCCCGTCACCCAGCGTCACCCTCCCGGGTGACGGGTGGGGCCGGCCGCTCCTCGTGCCGAACCGGTCCCGGTACCGGGCCCGTTCCGGTCGCGTCTGCGGGACCAGAAGCGGCCGTAGTGGGCCGACGCCGGGCCCGGAGGGCGGCCGCGGCCGCCAGGAGGGCGGCCGCCGCGGCACCGCCGGCGACGGGAAGCACGGGGGTGGAGCTGTCATCGTGGGCCGGTCGGGGGCCGAACGCCACCTCGGTGGCGAACACGTCCTGGCTGTACTCGCCCAGCTCGCCGTTGCGGGTGTCGGGCCAGGCCGCCAGGGTGCGGTCGGGCAGGGAGAGGACGGCGAGCCGGCTGCCGAACTCCACCAGCCCCAGGGCGGAGGTGACGTCGTAGCGGGTCCCGATGGTGGTGTCGGACGGCTCGGTGCTGACTCGCAGGTTGGCGCCGAACCGGGCGCCCCGGTCGGTGGAGGTGGCCAGGTAGGTGTGGTTGCGGACGTTGCCGGGGTCGTCCCTACGGTCGAGGAAGACAGCGTCGACCCGCCCGTCGGCCGCCGCCGACAGGGCCGGCAGGTACTGGTGGCGGCCGTTGCCCACCGGGTCGTCGTTCAGGCGCACGGCCGGCTCCCAGGTGGCGCCCCCGTCGGTGGAGCGACGCGCCAACACGTCCCAGTCGCCGTGGCGGGCGTCGGCCCACGCCGCGTAGACCTCGCCGCCCGACGGCGCCACGGCCAGGGCGGGCGCCGGCATGGTGTAGATGAGCATCACCCGCTCGGTGGGCACGATCCCGCCCTCGACCTCCACCGGGTCGGCGAAGGTGGCGCCCCCGTCGGTGGAGCGGGCCAGGTGCAGCGACCACCGCCCCTCCCACACCGGTCCCTCCAGCCCCTGGTAGTCCCGGGCATCGTCCTCGAGGTCGTAGAACAGCACGTGGACGCGGTGGTCGGCGCCGGCGGCCAGGGCGGGAGCCACCACCCGGCGGCTCGGGTCGCTGATGCGCGCCGGCTCGGAGAAACTGCGCCCGCCGTCGTCGGAGTGGGCGGTCATGATGGGGTTGGGCGGGGGCCCCAGGCCGCCGAGGGGCGGGTCGGACCCGGCCTCCAGCCACACCAGGTGGAGCCGGCCCCGGGGGCCGCTGGTGGGGTCGAGGGCCATGCGGACCTGGTACCGCTCGGGGCCCAGGACCGGGCGGGGATCGGTGAAGGTGCGGCCCCGGTCGCCGGAGGTCACCAGGAAGGCGCCCACCGGGGCGTTGCCCGGACCGGCCAACCCCACGAAGAGGTAGTAGAGGAGGCCGTCGCGGTCGAAGGCGGCCTCGGGGGCGTAGCACTGCTCCACGCCCTCGGGCAGCTTCGGCACCGGCTTCACGGGGATCCAGCCCCGTCCCCCGTCGCCGGACAGGTGCAGCGTGCAGCCGAACTCCGGGTTGTCCAGCCGGTTGGCCAGCACCACGAAGTCGGGCCGGGTGGGGTCGACCCGCAGCACCGGGCTGTTGTGGGACAGCTGGAGGCGCTCGTCGAGCCCGCTGACCGGCACGTCGGGCAGCACGGCGGGGGCGGCGGCGGCGCGGGCCGGACCGGCCAGGGCGGCGACGCCCACGC
>JBOGHQ010000241.1:0-4511 GCA_050744785.1 Acidimicrobiales bacterium
CTCGATGGTGCCGGCCAGGTCGCCGAAGGTGATGCCGCGGTCGACCACCAGCCCCTCGATCTGGTTGAAGGTCGGGGTGTGGCGGGCGTCAGGGGTGTCCTTGCGGTACACCTTCCCCGGCATGATCGAGTAGATCGGTGGCGGCTGGGCCTGCATGACCCGGATCTGGACCGGCGAGGTGTGGGGCCGGAGCAGCGTGGACTCGGGCTCGCCCCAGTCGAGGTAGAGGGTGTCGAAGCCGCTGCGGGCGGGGTGGCCCTTGGGGAAGTTCAGGGCGCCGAAGCTGTGCCAGTCGGTCTCCACCTCGGGGCCCTCGGCCACCGTGTACCCCATGCCGACGAAGACGTCCTCCAGCTCGTCGCGGGTCTGGGTGACGAGGTTGAGGTGGCCGCGGGCCCGGCCGGGCAGGACCTCGGTGAGGTCCAGCCGCTCCGCGTCCAGGCGGCGGGCCCGTTCCTGCTGCTCCAGCTCGGCGGCCCGCTTGGCGGCCTGCTCCTGGAGGCGGCGGCGGGCCTCGTTGAGCAGCCGGCCCGCCTCCTTTCGCTCGTCCGGCGAGAGCCGGCCCAGCCCGGCGTTGAGGGCGGCGAGGGGCGAGCGCTTGCCGAGGACCTCGGCCTCGGCGGCCCGCAGGCCGTCCAGCGTGGTGACGGCGGCCAGGCGCGCCCCGGCCTCCTCCTCCACCTCGGCCACGTGCTCTGGGCTCACCCGCAGGTTCCTGCCACTACCCGTGTAGCTCCTCGAATGCGTATCGGGGCAGCGTAAAGCGGAAGGTGGAGCCGGCGCCGGGAATTGAGTCGGCCTCCAGGCGGCCGCCGTGGGCCTCCACCAGGCCGCGGCTGATCCACAGCCCGAGGCCGGTGCCGTTGGGCTTGGTCTCGGCCCGGCGGAAGAACTTGGTGAACACGCGGGCCAGGTCCCGCTCGGGGAAGCCCTCACCCTGGTCGTGCACCGCCATCGACACGTTGTCGTCATCGGCGCTGCCCTCGACCCACATGCCGACCGGGGAGCCGTACTTGCAGGCGTTCTCGACCAGGTTGGTGAGGACCTGCACGACCTTGTCGGGGTCGGCGTAGACGGGCGGGAACTGGTCAGGGAACCGGATCTCGCACTCGAGGTCGGGGTACTCCATCTTCACCTTCTCGACCACCGAGCGGGCCAGCCCCGGCAGGTCGACCATCTCCCGGCGCAGCACCAGCCGGCCCGCCTCCAAGCGGCTGATGTCGAGCAGCTCGGTGATGAGCCGCGTCACGCGGTCGGCGTCGTGGTTGACCTGCTCCAGCATCATGCGCTTCTGGTCGTCGCGGAGGCGGTCCCAGCGATTGAGCAGCAGGCTGGTGTAGCCCTTCACCGAGGTGAGCGGCGACCGCAGCTCGTGGCTCACGGTGGAGACGATCTCGATGCCGGCCGCCGTCTGGTGGCGGCGGGCGCCGGCCGCCCGCAGGGTGAGCACCGCGCCGGTGAGGCCTCCGCCGGCGTCCCGCCGGTAGCGGCCGGCGACGTACACCGGCGCGCTGTCGCCGTCGGAGCGCAGGAGCACGACCTCCTGCTCGGGGATCATGCGGACGGAGCGGAAGCGGGCCGACCGGTGCCAGTCCCCGGCCAGCAGGGGGTGGCCGGCCTTGGTGCGCGGCGCCAGCAGTTCGACGGACCGCCCCACCAAGGTATCGACCGGGTAGCCGGTGAGCTCGGCGGCGACGGCATTGGCCTCCACGATCTCCCGCGACTGGTCGAGGCACAGCACGGCGTCGGGGAGGGCGTCGAAGGGTGACGGCGCGGTCACCGGTGCGCCTTTACCGCCCGCTGCCGGGCCGCCTCGAAGCACAGCACCGCCGCTGCCATGCCCACGTTGAGCGACTCCGACCGCCCGGTCATGGGGATGGTGACCTCCCCGTCCAGGAGGCCGGCCGCGGCGAGATGGTCCGGCAGGCCACTGGCCTCGTTGCCGAGCACAAGAGCGGTGGGAGCAGCCAGATCGACCGTGGTGTAGTCCTCCCCCCGCCCGGCCGCCGTGCCGAGGCGCCGAAGCCCCCACGCCCCCAGGTGCTCGAGGCCGTCACCAGCATCGACCCCGGCCACGACCGGGACATGGAACAGCGAGCCCGCCGATGCCCGCACCGTTTTCGGGTTGTAGACGTCAACGGAACCGTTACAGAAGAGTACCCCTCCCGCCCCCGCTGCTTCGGCGCTGCGGAGCACGGTGCCGGCATTGCCCGGATCGCGCACGTCGACGCAGACCACGACCAGTCGAGCCCCCCGCAGGTGGTCCAGGGGCACGTCGATGGTGCGGACCACGGCGATCACCGGCTGGGGTGTCACCGTGCCGGCCACCCGCTCCAGCACCCCGGGCGCCAGGTCGTGCACCCGGGCGCCGGAGGCGGCGGCGCGCGCCAACAGGTCGGCAGGGGCGCCTGGGGCGGCGTACACCGCCTCGACCCCCGCGCCGGCGGCGAGCGCCTCGGACAACACCTTGGCTCCCTCGACGACGAAGGCCCCTTCGGCGGAGCGGGCGCTGGTGCGCCCGGCCAGCTGCCGGAGGCGCTGGACTTTCTTGTGACGGTACGAGAGGGCCGTGCTCAGGGCTGCTCGGGCTCCGATGCGGGCTCGGCGGCGATGGCCCGGGGCCGGCCGCCGTTGCCGGCCGCGGCGGCTACGGCCAGCTCGACCAGGCCGCCGAAGGCAGCGGGGTCGCGTACGGCCAGATCGGCCAGGATCTTGCGGTCCACGCCCACCTCGGCCAGGCGGAGACCGGCGATGAAGCGGCTGTAGCTGACCCCGTGCTCACGGGTGGCGGCGTTGATGCGCTGGATCCACAGCTGGCGGAACTCGCCCTTGCGGGCCCGACGGTCGCGATAGGCGTACTGGAGCGAGTGCATCACCTGCTCGTTGGCGGCGCGGAAGCTTCGGCTCTTGTTGCCGTAGTAGCCCTGGGCCTGCTCCAGCACCGCCCGCCGGTGCTTGCGGCTGAGGACGGCGCGCTTGACTCTGGCCATCGTCGGGTCCTTTCGTCCAGTGACTGGGGTGGGCGGGGGGCGGGTCGCTCGGTGGTGCGGGGATCAGAGGCCGAGCAGGCGCTTGACCTGCTTCCGGTCGCCGCCGGTGACCTCGGTCTCGCGGGCCAGCCGGCGGGTCCGGACCGAGGACTTCTTCTCGAGCAGATGGGACCGGAACGCCTTGCGGCGCAGGATCTTGCCGCTCCCGGTCACCTTGAACCGCTTGGCGGCACCTCGGTCGGTCTTCATCTTGGGCATCGTGTGGTCAACCTTCCTCGGTGTCGACGGGGGCGGGGGCGACAGGTGCGGCTGATGCCGTCGCCTCGGCCGGTGGTGCCGGCGCCTGCTGCGGGGTGGCGGTGGCGCTCGGGGCGTCGGGGTCCCGGGGCGCCGAGCCATTGCCGGCGGCGGCCGCCTTCTTCGTCCCCTGCGCCTGCTGTGCTCGCTTGTCCGGCGCCAGGACCATGATCATGTTCCGGCCGTCCACCTTGGGGGCCGCCTCGACCTTGGCCATGGGCCCGACCTCCTCGGCCACCCGCTGGAGGATCTTCAGCCCCAGCTCCTGGTGGCTCATCTCCCGGCCCCGGAACATGATCGTGATCTTGACCTTGTGGCCTTGGCCCAGGAACTTGCTCACCTGCCGGGTCTTGGTATCGAAGTCGCCAGGCCCGATCTTGGGCCGGTACTTCATCTCCTTGATCCCCACGTTGGAGGTCTTGCGCCGGGACTCCTTGGCCCGCTGGGCGGCATCGAACTTGTACTTGCCGTAGTCCATGATCCGGCAGACCGGCGGGTTGGCCATGGGGGCCACCTCAACGAGGTCCAGGTCGGCCTCTCGTGCGATGTGGAGCGCCTCGGGAAGGGCCTTGATGCCCAACTGCGTCCCGTCGGCGTCCACCAGACGGACTTCTCTGGCCCGGATCCGATCGTTGATCCTGGTCTCGTTGGCGCCAGCTGCGGCGATGCGGCATCCCCTCCTTGGGTTGGTGCCCGTTCGCGAGAAAGGGCAGGCGTCGGAAGCAACGCCCGCCCTCTGGCGGCCATTCGACCCGAGCACACGGGCTGTGCCCGGTGGTCAGGTGGGGGCGGCTCCCATGGGGACTGCCCCGCTTCCCGGTCAAGTTGTGTGACCTAGGGTACCAGGGTGAGCACGCTCTGGACACCCGGCGGCGAGCGCCCGGTGGGCGGGCAGCCGCCCCCTCCGCCCCCGCCGCCCGGCGCGGCTGGAGGCGCCGAGGGTGCAGAGGATGCCGAGGACGTCGAGGCCCGCATGGCCGAGCTGCGCCAGCAGCTGGCCGAGACGCCCGCCGCCCTCGTGGTGGCCAACCACTGCTTCGGCCTGTTCGAGCTGGCCGCCCTCCACCTCTCCCTCCAGCCCCCCCAGCTGCAAGAGGCCCAGATCGCCATCGACGCCCTGGGCGCGGCGGTCGAGGGCCTGGCCGGCCGCCTCGGCCCCGAGGAGGCCCACCTCAACGAGGGCCTGGCCCAGCTCCGCCTCGCCTTCGTCCAGCTCAAGGCCGC
>JBOGHQ010000242.1:0-6805 GCA_050744785.1 Acidimicrobiales bacterium
GTCTGGAACAGGTCGCGCACGCGAGACGCGCCCACGCCGACGAACATCTCCATGAAGTCCGAGCCGGTGACGGAGAGGAAGGGCACCCCCGCCTCGCCGGCCACGGCCCGAGCCAGCAGCGTCTTGCCGGTGCCGGGGGGACCGACCAGCAACACCCCCTTGGGGATGCGGGCGCCGATCTCCTTGAAGCGCTCCTTGGACTTAAGGAAGTCGACGACCTCCCGGATCTCCTGCTTCACGCCCTCGTAGCCGGCCACGTCGGCGAAGGTGGTCTTGGGCCGCTCGGTGGTGTACACCTTCGCCTTCGACCGCCCGATCGACATGATCCCCGACATCTGGCCCTGGGCCCGCCGGTTCATCCACACGAAGAACCCGATGAGCAGGGCCACCGGGAGCAGCAGCGGCAGCAACGACGCGAAGAAGTTGGGCTGCGAGTTGTCGAAGTCGAGGTTGGGCACCTTGTCGCGCAGGACGGCAGCGTCGGCGTCGGGCAGTGGGCGGGGCCCGTCCACCGTGAACCTGGTGCCGTCGCTGAGCTCGCCGGTGACGCGCCCGGTGTCGTTGTTCACGTTTGCCTCGGCGACCTTGCCCTCGGCCGCCCGGCGCATGAACTCGCCGTAGCTCATGGCCGTGCGCGACGGGCTGCCCAGCAGCGGCGGCAGGACCAGCACCGCCACCACCAGGACGAACAGGGCGATCATGGCCCAGCGGAAGGTGGGTTCCTGGCTGGGCCCCCCCGGCCCGAGCGGTCGGTCGGGACGTCCGGGCCGGAGGTCCCCCGGTTGGCGGCTCATGGGTCAATGCTAGGCGCCACCCGGAGGAACACCGGCGCGTGGGCGCCATCGGGTATCCCCCGCTCGGGGGCGGCGCACCGGTACCGTCGTCCCCCATGGACACCCGCCACTGCGCCCGCCCCGGGTGCCCGGCGCCGGCTACCGCCACCATGACGTACCACTACTCCAGCCGCACCGTGTGGCTGGACAGCCCGGGCGACGAGCCCGACGCCAGCGCCGCCTGGGGGCTGTGCGCCACCCACGCCGACGCCCTCAAGGTGCCCGTGGGTTGGGCCTGCGACGACCGCCGCACGCCGATCATCCCGCTGCGCCCGTCCCTGGCCGGCTGACCCGAGCCTCCCGCCGGTCGCCGTAGTCTGGCACGGTGGTCCCTGTTCCCGCCCGCCGCCGCGGCGCGCCCGGCTTTCGATGACCGACCGGCCCGTGCTGGGCCAGCCGACGTCGCCGGGCCAGGGGCCCGCACCTCCGGAGCCCCGGTGGGGGCTGGGCGACGCCGCCATCGGGCTGGCGGCCGGCTTCATGATCTCGCTGTTCCTGGGCGGCATCTACGTGGCCGCCACCGGCGAGGACGAGGTCAGCCTGGGCCTCACCGTGGTGACCCTGATCGGCCAGTGGATCGGCCTGCTGGGGTCGGTGGTGCTGGCCTCGCAGCGGAAGGGCACCGGCAACCTGCGCCACGACCTCGGCCTCCAGGTCGAGCGGCGGGACATCGGCATCGGCGTCCTGGCCGGCGTGCTGTGCCAGCTGGTGCTGGTCCCGCTGCTCTACCTGCCCTTCGACCTGCTGGGCTTCGACTTCGACGTCTCGGAGGAGGCCCGCGACGTGCTGGACCGCGCCTCCGGCCCGGGCCTGGCCCTGCTGGCGGTGTGCATCGTCATCGGCGCGCCCATCGCCGAAGAGCTGTTCTTCCGCGGCCTGCTGCTGCGGGCCGCCGACCGCCGCTTCGGCCCCGGTCCGGCGGTGGCCATCTCGGCCGTCGTGTTCGGCCTCACCCACTTCCAGCCCCTGCAACTGCTGGGCCTGGTGGCCTTCGGCGTGGTGCTGGCCCTCCTCGTCCGGCGGGCCACCGGCCGGCTCGGCCCCGCCCTGGTGGCCCACGTCGCCTTCAACGCCACCACCGTGGCCCTCCTCGTCGCCACCCGCTGACCCCGCCCCGCCCTGCCCGACCGCGGCTCAAGGTGCGGCCCCGCCGTGCCGATCATCACGGCGGCACGGGTTTGCCGGCAAAGGGAGGGGCTATGAGCTGCCCGAAGTGCAAGACCTCGAGGTTGACCGTCATCGCGCTGAACATCGGTGACAAGCCGATCACCATGCGCAACTGCTCTGGCTGCGACACCCGATGGTGGGACAGCGAGGGCGAGCCGCTGAGGCTGGACGGCGTGCTGGAGCTGGCCGCCCGCCGCTGACGCCTTCGGGCCCGGGCGGCCGTACCGGTCGCCGGGCGCGAGCCCAACCTCTGGAGGAGTTCGGGCAACATGGGCTGATGCGCAGGCCCTCCCCCCCCTTCTTCGCGACCCTCGTCGCGGTCGCCGGGTCGGCGCTGTTCGTGTTCGTCCAGATGCAGCCGGGGCTGCTGTTCACCGCCACCACCCCCAACGGCGGCGACATGGGCGCCCACGTCTGGGGCCCGGCCTTCGTGCGGGACCACCTGCTGCCCGACTGGCGCATCACCGGCTGGGCGCCGGACTGGTACGCCGGCTTCGCCTTCCCGGCCTTCTACTTCCCGTTGCCCAGCCTGCTGATCGTCCTGGGCGACCTCCTCCTGCCCTACGAGGTCGCCTTCAAGGTGGTGAGCGTTGCCGGGCTGGTCACCCTGCCGGTGGCGGCGTGGGCCTTCGGCCGCCTGGCCGGGCTCAAGGCCCCCGGCCCGGCCTGCCTGGCCGTGGCCACCGTGCCGTTCCTGTTCGACCGCAGCTTCTCCATCTACGGCGGGAACATCGCCTCCACCCTGGCCGGGGAGTTCTCGTACTCGATCAGCCTGTCGCTGGCCCTGGTGTTCCTCGGCGTCCTGGCGCGGGGGCTGCGGACCGGCCGCCACCGGGGCCTGGCCGCCGCCGTGCTCGCCCTCACCCTCATGGCCCACGTGGTGCCCACGTTCTTCGCCGTGGCCGGCGCCCTGGTGTGGACCCTGCTCCGGCCGTCGGTGCGGCGCGTGGGCCACACCGTGGTGGTCGGCGCGGTGGCCGGCCTGCTGGCCGCCGTCTGGGCCCTGCCGTTCGTGTGGCGGCTCCCGTTCACCAACGACATGGGCTACGAGAAGATCACCCAGTACCGCCAGAACCTGGGCCTCACCTTCGACAGCGACCTGCGCTGGCTGATCCTGCTGGCCGCCATCGGCGCCGTCGTCAGCATCATCCGGTGGGAGCGGGTGGGGGTGTTCCTCACGATCATGGCCGGCCTGGCCGCCGTCGGGTTCCGCTACGTGCCCCAGGGCAAGATCTGGAACCCCCGCATCCTGCCCTTCTGGTTCCTCTGTCTCTACCTGCTGGCCGGCCTGGCCCTGGCCTCGGCCGCCTGGGGCCTGGCGTGGTTGGCGGCCCGGCGGCGGCCGCAGGGGGCGGCGACGGTCCAACAAGCCGCCGCCACGGTCGCCCCCCTGGCCGTGCTGGGTGTCACCCTGATCTACGTCAGCATGCCGCTGCACCTGCCCGTGCTGGACCGGGCTCCGCTCAAGCAGGTGCTGGCCTTCCTCCCCGAGGCCAAGGACCGCAGCTACATCCCGGACTGGGCCAAGTGGAATTACAACGGCTACGAGCGCAAGGCGTCGTGGCCGGAGCACGAGGCCGTCATCGACACCATGGCCGAGGTGGGGCGCACGGAGGGCTGCGGCCGGGCCCACTGGGAGTACGAGCCGGAGCTGGACCAGCTGGGGACGCCGCTGGCCCTCATGCTCCTGCCGTACTGGACCGACGGCTGCATCGGCAGCATGGAAGGCCTCTACTTCGAGTCGTCGGCCACCACGCCGTACCACTTCCTGTCCGCGGCGGAGCTGTCCCGCAGGGCGTCCCGCCCGCAGCGGGGCCTGCCCTACCGGGACTTCGACCTCAACGCCGGGGTGCGGCACCTGCAGCTGCTCGGGGCCCGCTACTACATGGCCTTCACACCCGAGGCCAGGGGCGCCGCCGCCCAGCACCCCGACCTGACGCTGGTGGGGTCCACCGACTGCTTCCCGGTCCGCTACCCCACCGAGGAAGGCCAGCGCTGCTGGGAGATCTACGAGGTGGCCGGCGCCGAGCTGGTCGAGCCGCTGGTCAACGAGCCGGTGGTGGCGCCGTCGATGGCCAAGGGCGAGAAGGCGTGGCTGGAGGACTCGGCGCCCTGGTTCATGGACGCCAGCCGGCCCGACGTCCACCTGGCCGCCGGAGGCCCGGACGACTGGCGACGGGTGCGCTCCACCGAGGGACCACTGCCGGCCCGGCCCGTGCCCCCCGCCCGGGTCTCCGAGATCGACGCCGATGGCGACCGCATCTCCTTCGAGGTGAGCCGCACCGGCACGCCGGTGCTGGTGAAGGCGTCCTACTTCCCCAACTGGGAGGCCTCCGGCGCCGACGGGCCGTGGCGGGTCACCCCCAACCTCATGGTCGTGGTGCCCACCAGCCGCCAGGTGGAGCTGCGCTACGGCACCACACCGGTGGACATGGCCGGCTGGGCCCTCAGCGGGCTGGGCCTGGTGGCGCTGGTGGTGCTGGCCCGCCTCAAGGTGGCCCCGCTCGACGAACCCGAGCCCGAGCCGGCGACGGACGCCACCGCCGGGTCGGCCCTAGCGTGGCCCTGGCCCCAGGGCGAGGCGCAGCCGGACCAGCCCCCGTACGGTCCGGGCGCCCCGCCGCAGGATGGACGTCCGCGACGGACGAGACTCCCGGACCGCCACGGGCACCTCGGCCACGGCCAGCCCGGCCCGCTCGGCCCGGAGGATGAGCTCGGTGTCGAACAGGTCGGTACCGAACAGGGACTGCTCGACGAGGGGCAGGAGCGGCGCCCGGCGCATGGCTTTCATGCCGTGGGTGTCCGAGACCCCGAGGCCGAACCCGCGCCGGAGCACGAAGGCGAAGACTGACGTGATGGCCCGCCGGGGCCAGGCCCGCTGGTCGTCGGCGCCGGCCGCCCGCTTGCTGCCCACCACCACGTCGGGGCCGTCGTGGCCGGCGAGCAGGCCCAGGGCGGTGGCCAGGAACCCCAGGTCCCAGTAGTCCACGTCGAAGTTGGCCACCACGTCGCCCTGGGCGGCCAGGAAGCCGGCCCGGAGGGCGGCGCCGTAGTCGGCGGCGGGCAGCGACAGGGCCCGCACGCCCGGCACCTCACCGGCCAGCCGGCGGGCCAGGTCGGCAGTCCCGTCGGTGGAGCCGTTCTCCACGATCAGCACCTCGGCGTCGTAGCCCCCGCCGGCCAGGCCGGAGGCCACGTCGGTGACGGCCCGCTCCAGGAAGGCGGCCTCGTTGAAGGCCGGCATGACGACAGAGATCATGCCGGAGGTACGTCGGGCTGGTGCACCGCCCCCCACTCTTACCCTGCCGGCTGCCTCCCCGGGGCCGCGGTGGGCCACCCACTAGGCTGGGGTCTCCGATGCCCTCCCTCGATGCCATCTTCAAGGCCTACGACGTGCGGGGCGTCGTCCCCGACCAGCTCGACACCGACGTCTGCCGGCGCATCGGGGCCGCCTTCGCCACCTTCGCGGCCGCCCCCACCATCCTGGTGGCCCGCGACATGCGCGCCTCCGGCGAGGAGCTGTCCCAGGCCTTCGCGGAGGGAGCACTCTCCCAGGGCGTGGACGTCATCGATCTGGGGCTGGCCTCCAC
Source organism: Acidimicrobiales bacterium (assembly GCA_050744785.1). Classification (GTDB taxonomy): domain Bacteria; phylum Actinomycetota; class Acidimicrobiia; order Acidimicrobiales; genus JBOGHQ01. The sequence continues at coordinate 5,591 of JBOGHQ010000242.1, forward strand.
CGACCTGCTGTACTTCGCGGCCGGCCGGCTTGACGCGCCCGGCGCCATGTTCACCGCTTCCCACAACCCGTCGCACTACAACGGGGTGAAGCTGTGCCTGTCCGGCGCCCGCCCGGTGGGGCAGGACACCGGCCTCGACCAGATCAAGGCGATGGTGGCCGACCCGCCCCCGCCCGCCGCCGGCACCGGCACCATCCGCACCATGGAGCTGCTGGGAGAGTACGCCGAGCACGTCCGGTCCTTCGTGGACGTGGAGGCACTGCGGCCGCTGAAGGTGGTGGCCGACACCGGCAACGGCATGGGCGGTCTGGTCGTGCCCCGTGTCTTCGAGGGTCTCCCCTACGAGCTCGAGGTGCTCTTCCCGGACCTCGATGGCACGTTCCCCAACCACCCGCCCGATCCCATCCAGCCGGAGAACCTGAAGGACCTCAAGGCCCGGGTGCTGGACTCCGGGGCCGACGTGGGCATCGCCTTCGACGGCGACGCCGACCGCATGTTCCTGGTCGACGAGCAGGCCGAGCCCGTGCCCGGCTCCACCACCACGGCCATGGTGGCCCGCTCGCTGCTGGAGCGGTACCCGGGGTCGGCCGTCATCTACAACCTGATCTGCTCCAAGGCCGTGCCCGAGATCATCCGCGAGAGCGGAGGCACGCCGGTGCGCACCCGCGTGGGGCATTCGTTCATCAAGTCCGTCATGGCCGACACCAACGCCGTGTTCGGCGGCGAGCACTCCGGCCACTACTACTTCCGGGAGAACTACCGGGCCGATTCCGGTCTGATCGCGGCGGTGGTGGTTCTCGAGCTGCTGGGCCGGGCCGGCCGCCCCCTGTCGGAGGTTCGCCGGCCCTTCGAGCGCTACGCCATGTCCGGGGAGATCAACACCACCGTGGACGGCGACCCGGCCGACGTGATCGAGGTGGTGGCCGACGCCCACGCCGGTGCCGAGCTGGAGCGCACCGACGGGCTCACCGTCGACTACGGCGACTGGTGGTTCAACCTGCGGCCCTCCAACACCGAGCCGCTGCTGCGGCTCAACCTCGAGGCCGCCGACCGGGAGGCGTGCGAGGAGCACGTCAGCGAGGTCCTGGCGCTCATCCGCACCGAGTCCGGAAGCGCCTGAGCATGGGCCTCGACCCCCAGCTGCTGGAGATCCTGGCCTGCCCGGAGGACAAGGGCCCCCTGCTGTACTTCGAGGACGAGCAGGCCCTTTACAAC
>JBOGHQ010000243.1:0-13774 GCA_050744785.1 Acidimicrobiales bacterium
GTACATGTACGACCTCGACGTGAGCTGGACCAACAACCAGGCGGAGAGGGACCTTCGGCCGACCAAGCTGCACCGCAAGATCTCGGGCTGCTTCCGCTGCCAGGCCGGCGCCGAGCGCTTCGCCCATCTATCTGTCGACCACTCGCAAGAACGGCGTCCCCGCCATCGACGCTCTCACCCGCCTCTTCAACGGCGATCCGTGCATGCCGCCCGCTCCGGGTAGGTGAACACTTACAAGGAAACGCACTCTGACCTGCGGAAATGCATTCTGCGGCACTGGCCGATACGGGCGAAATGGCCTTGCCAAGGTTGGGGTCGCGGGTTCGAATCCCGTCGTCCGCTCCACAAAGACCTGGCGTTCCGCGGTCACGAACCGCCCGTGCAGGTCGATAAGTGACCGCGGAATGAGGCAATGCGGCCGGGGGGCCATTTGCCCCTTGATGGGAGGGGCGACGGCCGCCATGATTCGTCCAAAGGGAGGGCGAGACAGGATGACGCTGCTGGAAACGGGCGAGAAGGTCCATGTGATCGAGCGCCGCTCGTTCGACGGTGACGCCCGGCGCCACTTCGTCGGCGAGGTCGAGGCGGCCACCGAGGTGGCGGCGCGGGTCAATGGCTACACCTTCGTGTGCAACCCGATGACCGGGAACTTCGACCGGCGGGAGCCGGCCCGGACCCGGATCATCCCCCTGGGAGCGTCGGGCGTGGTCCTCTACGTCATCCCGAAGGAGATCGAGATCGAGTCGGTCCGCTACGAGTGGACGGCGGGCAACCGGCTGGTGGTGCGGGCCGGCCGCTGGGAGCTGTTCCTGGACGAGTTCGCCTCGGCCCGATAGGGACGCAGCGCCGCACACTCCGCAATGAGCCCGCGGCCCCGTCGAAACCGGTCCCGGCCGGCTCACGCCGAACGGGCCATTGTCGATATAGGACCGCGAGAGCGCGAGAAGCGACGGCCTTCCGGGGGCTCAAATGGCACGAACGGCGAGCGGGGACAACCTCCTTCTCGGCGCGCGCTACCACTGCCACCGGCTGCTGAAGGGCGGCGACGGGGTCGACACGTACCTGGCCGACGACCTGCTCGCCGGGGGCGGACCGGTCGTCGTCAAGCACGTGCTGGCCGACCAGGTGCCCCTGGCCGTCCGCATGCGCCTGGAGCACGAGGCCGCCATCCTGACCCGGCTCAACGGGGCCACCTTCCAGCCCCTCCTGGCCTTCGAACACGACGGCGACCACCTGTACCTGGTCCAACCCCTCCACGACGGCCAGACCCTGGCCCAGCGGCTGGAGGGCGGGCCGCTCAGCGTGGCCAGCACGCTGGTGGTGGCCACCGACGTCCTCGCCGCCCTCCAGCGGGTCCACGAGCACGACGTGCTGCACCGGGACCTGAAGCCCAGCAACGTGGTGGTCCAGGGCGGCGAGCCACTCACCAAAGCCCTCCTCATCGACTTCGGGCTGGCCCGCAGCGCCTCCCTCCACGGCGATCTCCGCGACGAGGCGGTGGGCACGGCCCGCTACTTGGCGCCGGAGCAGGCCGGCCTCACCGACGTGGCCGTCGACGAGCGGTCGGATCTGTACTCCCTCGGCGTCGTGCTCTACGAGTGCCTGGCCGGCCGGCCGCCCTTCGAGGCGACCACCGTGGGCGAGGTGCTGCGCCAGCACCTGGGCCAGGAGCCGGACGGGCTGCGGGCCGCCGGCGTGCCCGTGCCCCGGGCCCTGGAGGCGGTGGTGCTGCGCCTGCTGGCCAAGGACCCGGGCCAGCGCTACCAGGCGGCGGGCGCGGCCCTCGCCGACGTGGAGGAGGTGGCCGGCGCCCTGCGCCGGGGCGTCTCCGATCCCCGCATCGTGATCGGTCTGCACGACCGGCGCAGCACCCTGGCCGAGCCGGTCTTCGTGGGCCGGGCCACCGAGCTGGCCGCCCTCGGCCTGGCCCTGGACCGGGCCCGCCAGGGCCGGGGCGGGCTGGTGCTCCTGGAGGCGGAGTCGGGTGGCGGCAAGACGAGGCTCCTCGACGAGCTGGCCGTGCAGGCCTCCCGCCGCGGGGCGTGGGTGCTGCGGGGCCATGGGGTGGACCAGGCCGGCCAGCTCCCCTTCCAGCTCCTCGGCGGGGTGGTGACCGGCATCGAAGCGGCCGCCTCGGACGATCCCGCCCTGGTGGCCCGGCTCCTGGCCCGTCTCGGCGACCGGGCCGATGCGGTGGCGGGGGCCCTGCCGGCGCTGGCCACCGTGCTGGGGAGGGACGAGGCCGACCTGCCCGAGGCCCACGGCGAGACCCGCAGCCTCCAGGCCCTCCCGGCCCTGTTCGACGCTCTCGGGACGGCCGACCATCCCGCCCTGATCCTCCTCGACGACTGCCAATGGGCCGACGGGCTCACCGCCAAGCTGCTGAAGGCTTGGCGGCAGACCCGGGCCGCGGCGGGCCGCCACGTGGCGGTGGTGGCCGCCTTCCGCTCCGAGGAGGTGGGCGCCGCCCACCCCCTGCGGGCCATCGACCAAGGCGACACCGTGCAGCTGCGGCCCCTCACACCCGACGAGACCCAGGACCTGGCCGAGTCCATGGCCGGCCCCCTGCCCGGCGAGGTGCACGCCACGCTGGCCCAGCTGGCGGAGGGCAGCCCCTTCATGGCCGCCGCGGTGCTGCGGGGCATGGTGGAGTGCGGGGCGCTGGTTGACTCCGCCCGCGGCTGGACCGTGGAGGAGGGCCTCCTGGCCGACGTGCAGACCTCCCGCCGGGCCGCCCTCTTCCTGATCCGCCGCCTCGAGCTTCTGACGCCTGACGCCCTCCGCCTCCTCACCGCCGGCGCGGTGCTGGGCAAGGAGTTCGACCTGTCGCTGGCCATCTCCCTGTCCGGCCAGGTGGCGACGGAGGTTGCGCCCGCCCTCGAGGAGGCGCGGCGCCGGCGCATCCTCTGGGCCGACGCCGACGGCCGCTGCCAGTTCCTGCACGACAAGCTGCGAGAGGCGGTGCTGGGCCGGCTGTCCGAGGCGGAGCGCACCCAGCTCCACGGCCGGGCCGCCGAGCAGATCGAGGCGCTCGAACCGGACCTCAGCTTCGAGCTGGCCTACCACTTCGACGCGGCCGGCGAGCCGGCCCGCTGCCTGCCCTACGCCCTGGCCGCGGCCGAGCACGCCCGACGCCAGCACAACCTGGAGATCGCCGAAGCCCACTACCGGATGGCCCTGCGGTCGACCTCGGGCGCCGGCGACGACCTCCGGGCCAGGCTGGTCGAGGGGCTCGGTGACGTGCTCACGTTGCGAGGCTCGTACCTCGAGGCCGGAGAGCAGTTCGAGCTGGCCCAGTCGCTGTCCACCGACCCGCTGACCACTGCCGCCCTCGAGGCCAAGGTGGGCGACGTGGCGTTCAAGCGAGGCGAACCCGGCAAGGGCCGGGAGCGCCTGGAGGCGGCGCTGGGCCAGCTCGGGCGCCCGGTGCCGAAGACCACGCTGGGGGTCGCGGTGGCCCTGCTCCGCGAGGTGCTGGTCCAGGTCGCCCACACCCTGGCGCCCCGGCTGTTCGTCGCCCGCCGCCCCCTCGACGGCGACGGCGCGGCCCGGGAGCTGCTGGCCGTGCGGATCTACAGCCGGCTGGCCTACGTGTACTGGTTCCACTCCGGGAAGCTGCGCTGCGGCTGGTCGCACCTGCGGGAGATGAACCTGGCCGAGCGCTACCCACCCACGCCGGAGCTGGCCCAGGCCTACTCCGAGCACGCTCCCGTCATGACCATGGTCCCCTGGTACGCCCGGGGCATCGCCTACGCCGAGCGCTCCTTCGCCATCCGGGCCGAGCTGGGTGACCTGTGGGGGCAGGGGCAGTCACTGGGCTTCAAGGCCGCGGCCCTGTACTCGGCCAGCCGCTACCAGGAGGCGGCCCAGCTGGCCCAGGAAGCGGTGCGCCTCCTGGACCGCACCGGGGACCGGTGGGAGGCCAACACGGCCGGCTGGCACGTGGCCCTGGCCCGGTACCGGATGGGTGAGCTGGCTTCGGCGGTGGCGGTCGCATCCCAGGTCCATGAGGCGGCCGTCGACATCGGCGACCAGGCCGCGGCCGGCATCAGCCTCAGCCCCTGGCTGCGGGCCGCCGAAGGCGCGGTGCCGGCCGAGGTGGTGCGGGCCCAGCTGGACCGGCAGGTCGACGACGTCCACACCGGGTCCGAGGTGCGCCTGGCCGAGGCGGTGCGGCTCCTGGCCGCCGGCCGGCCCGACGAGGCGGTGGCACTGCTGCGGACCGCCCGCCAGGTCGTGCGCCGGGCCGGGCTCCGCCAGGAGTACGTGGCGCCGTTGGTGCCCTGGATGGCCACCGCCCTGCGGCTGCAGGCGGCCGGCCTGCCGCCCTACGCCCGGCGCCAGCGCCGCCAGGTGCTCCGGCAGGCCAGGAGGGCAGCTCGGCAGGCGGGCCGGCTGGCCTACTGGTACCGGAACAACCTGCCCCACGCCCTCCGCGAGCAGGGCCTGCTGGCGGCCGTGAGCGGGCGGGGTGCCCGCGCCCGGCGCCTGCTGACCGAGAGCCTGGACACCGCCCGGCAGCAGGGTGCCCACTTCGAGGAGGCCCAGACACTCCTCGCCCGGGGCGAGGTGGGCCTCGCCCTCGGCCGCCGCGACGCATCAGAGGACCTCCGCAAGGGCCGCGCCCTCGCCGAGCGATGCCGGCCGGCCCGCACCAGCGGCGGCGAGCCGGCCCAGGCCGCCCTTTCACTGGCCGACCGCTTCAGCACCCTCCTCGAGGTGGGCCACGCCATCGCCTCGGCGTCGTCGGCGGCCGCCGTCCACGACGCGGTGAGCGAGGCCGCCCTCACCCTGCTGCGAGGCCAGCGCTGCCACGTGCTGGAGGTGGCGCCCGGCACCGACCGGGACCTGTGCACGGTGTCGGGCGAGGCGGTCGACGAGCTCAGCCGGACGGCGGTGCGGCGGGCCCTGGAGACGGGCCAACCGGTCGTGGTGGACCAGTCCGAGGACGTCGACGCGGCCGAGAGCCTGGTGCTCTCCGACGTCCGGTCCCTTCTGTGCGCCCCGATCACCTGCGAGGGCCGGCCCAAGGCCTGCTTCTACGTGACGGCCCGCATCGGCCGGCTCTTCGGCGAGGAGGAGGTCCAGCTGGCCGTCTTCATCGCCACCCTGGCCGGCGCCGCCCTGGACCACGTGGCCGGCAGCGAGGCCCGGTTCCGCACCCTGGCCCAGCACTCGAGCGACGTCATCAGCATCGTGGGAGCCGACGGCGTCATCAGCTACCAGAGCTCCTCGGTGGCGCGGGTCTTCGGCTTCGGCGTTGACGAGCTGGTGGGCTCGGACCTGGAGGACTGGGCCCACCCCGAGGACCGGCCGGGACTGGCCGGCTTCGTGGAGGCGGCCCGGAACCAGACGGTGGAGAACGGCATCGTCACCTGCCGGCTGCGCTGCCGGGACGGCACCTGGCGCCACACCGAGACGACGGTGACGAACCTCCTGGCCGACCCCAGCGTGGGCGGGGTGGTGCTCAACACGCGCGACGTCAGCGACCGCCAGGCCCTGGAGGCCGAGCTGCGCCGCCGGGCCTGGCACGACCCACTCACCGACCTGCCCAACCGGGCCCTGTTCACCGACCGGGTGGAGCAGGCCCTGGCCCGGGGGGCGCGGAGCCGGGACGCGTCCATCGTGCTCTACCTCGACCTGGACGACTTCAAGGCCGTCAACGACTCCATGGGCCACGCCTCCGGCGACCTGCTCCTGCGGTCGGTGGCCGACCGGCTGCTGGCCTGCGTGCGCCCGGGCGACACCGTGGCCCGCCTCGGCGGCGACGAGTTCGCCGTCCTGCTCGACGCCGCTCCCATGCAGGACGCCGAGCAGGTGGCGGGGCGCATCGTGGCCGAGCTGGGCCGGCCCTTCACCCTGCCGGGCGGGGAGCGCAGCGTGCGGGTCAGTGTGGGCATCGCGGCGGGGCGGCCTGGGATCGACACGGCCGAGGAGCTGGTCAGCAACGCCGACACGGCCATGTTCGCGGCCAAGAAGAGGGGCAAGAACCGGGCCGAGATCTTCGTGCCCGACATGCGCCAGCTGGCAGTGGCGTCGAGCCGGCGCAAGTCGGAGCTGGGCCTGGCCCTGGCCAACGACGAGCTGTGCCTCTACTACCAGCCCATCGTGGCGGTGGGGACGGGCCGGACCGTGGCCGTCGAGGCGCTCCTGCGCTGGCGCCACCCACGGCTCGGGCTGTTGGGCCCGGCCGACTTCGTGCCGCTGGCCGAGGAGTCGGGCCAGATCGTCCAGATCGGGTCGTGGGTGCTGCACCAGGCCTGCGCCCAGGCCGTCGCCTGGCAGCGGTCCATCCCCTCAGCCAGGGGCCTGGAGATGTGCGTCAACCTGTCGCCCCGCCAGCTCCAGCACCCCGGCCTGGTGGCCGACGTGGCCGCCGCCCTGGAGACGTCGGGGCTGGCGCCCCGGTTCCTGACCCTCGAGATCACCGAGAACGCCGTGGTGGAGGACACCGACACCGCGGTGCGGGCCCTGAGCGGCCTGAAGGCGCTCGGCCTGCGGCTGGCCGTCGACGACTTCGGCACCGGCTTCTCGGCCCTCAGCTACCTCCGCCGCTTCGACGCCGACGTGCTCAAGGTGGACCAGTCCTTCGTGGCCGGGATCGACCAGGACGCGGAGGCCGCCGCCCTCCTGTGGGCCATCGCCAGCCTGGCCCGGGCCCTGCACACCGAAGTGGTGGCCGAGGGCGTGGAGACCATGGCCCAGCTGGAGATGCTCACCACCCTGGGCTGCGACCGAGCCCAGGGCTTCAACTGGAGCCCGCCCGTCCCGGCCGCCGAGCTGGCCCGATGGCTGGGTGCCTCCCCAGGGCCGGTGGCGGGCGAGCCGCCGGTGCGGGTCCTGCTGGTGGACGACCAGGACCACATGCGCGGGGCGGTGAGCCTGGCGTTGTGCACCAGCCCCAGGTTCGTGGTGGTGGGGCAGGCCGCCGACGGCGCCGCCGCCGTGGACCTGGCCGCGTCGACCCAGCCCGACCTGGTCCTGCTCGACGAGCGCATGCCGGGGCTCTCGGGAACCGAGGCCCTGCCGGGCATCGTGGCCGCCGCCCCGCGGGCCACCGTGGTGTTCCTCACCGCCGACGACGGCCGCCGGGCCGCGCCGCCGGAGCCCCAGGTGGCCGGCGTCATCGACAAAGGGCGGTCCCTCGACCGCCTGGTGGAGCTGCTCGAGCCCCTGTTGCCGCTGGCCGGCTGAGGGAGGCCGTCAGCTCTCGGCGCCGTCGACGGTGTCGAGGGTGTGGACGTTCCCGGCTTGGGCCCGCACCCGGCGCTCCATGGCCACCTGGAGCACGATGAGCAGCACGATCGAAGTCACCAGGGCGAACACGAAGAACGCCACGGACCGGTCGGAGCCGGTGAAGTCGTCGCGGGCCCGGAGGGCGCCCAGTCCCACCAGGACCAGGCCCACGGTGGCGGTCTGGAGCGCCACGCGGTAGCAGCTCCAGCGCTCCTCCCAGGCGAAGGCCAGCCAGGCCACGGCCGGCCACGCCACGTAGGCGCTGAGGCTGCGGGCGGTCAGGGGCGTCACCGTCCACGGCCAGACGTCGGCGGCGTCCTCGGGGAAGAGGAACATGGCCGCCGCCACGCACAGCTGGCCGGTGCCGCCGATGGCCACCCAGGTGCGCAGGGCCCGGGGCACCACCACGTCCCGCTCCTCGAGGGTGCCGGGGTCGGTCTGCCGGTTGCGTAGCCACAGCCAGGGCAGCAGGGGCGGCGTGACCACGTACAGGGCCAGCCAGGCCCAGAAGGACACGTGGTCGTGGTTGAAGCGGTCCCAGTGGAGGACGGTGGCGCCCAGCAGCACCGTGGTGAACACCGTGGTGCCGAGGAAGGCCACGCCGACCCGGTGCCACCGCTTGTCCCGCGCCACCCGGAAGAACAGGTAGGCACCCGAGATGTAGCCGCCGCCCATCACCAGGGCCGACATGTCCGGCTTGATCTCCCACGCCCAGAGGGCCTTGGTGCGGCCGGGCATGAGGTAGAGGATCACGAAGGCGGCGGTGAGGACGGGCACGATGCACACCGCGGTCCAGAAAGTGGGCGCGAGGAGCCGGTCGGTGCGCGCCATGTCGCCCGCGGTCTCCATCTCCCCCCTCGTCGTCACTGCCGCAAAGGGTGGGCCCTGGGAGGGGGCCGCCGCCAGTCCCCGCCGGCTACTGTCCCCCGGACGCAATGACGGACGGGGCGATGACGCGACGGGGCAGCACCAGCGGGGCCGTCCTCGGCGTCAACTGCTTCAGCCACGACACCTCGGCCGCCCTCTTGGTGGACGGCCAGGTGGTGGCCATCGGTGAGCAGGAGCGGTTCGACCGCGACCAGCACACCAAGCACTTCCCGCACCTCGCCATCGCCTTCTGCCTGGAGCAGGCCGGGGTGGGGATCGACCAGCTGGACGGGGTGGCCTTCGCCCACCACGCCGGGCTCGACTTCGTGCGGGGCGGGGCCGACGCCGTGGCCCGGGGCGCCCCCAAGCGGCTGGCCGCCCAGGCCTACACCGACGCCCGCCTGGTGCTGAAGGAGCGCTCGTTCCGGCGCACCTGGGGCTACCGGGGCCGGGTGTACCACGTGGGCCACCACCGGGCCCACGCCGCCAGCGCCTTCTTCTCCAGCCCCTTCGAGCGGGCCGCCGTGCTCAGCCTGGACCGGGGCGGCGACTTCCTGTCCACCACCATGTCGCTCGGGGTGGGCAACCGCCTCAGCGAGCTGGGCATGGTGCGCAACCCCCACTCCCTCGGTGAGATCTACACCGCCTTCACCTGGCTGCTGGGGTTCCGTCCCAACGCCGACGAGGGCAAGCTCATGGGCCTGGCCCCCTATGGCCGGGACACGCTGGCCAAGGACATCCGGGACCTGGTCCGCCTCCTGCCCGACGGGCGCTTCAAGGTCAACCTGCCCTGGTTCCGCTACCAGCGCGAGGGCGGGCCCTTCTCCCGGCGGGGCCTGGCCCGCTTCGGGCCGCCCCGGGCCCCCGAGTCGGAGATCTCCGAGCGCCACCAGGACCTGGCCTTCGCGGCCCAGGACCTCATCGAGGAGGCCGGCCTGCACGTGGCCCGAGCCCTCCACGAGGCGACGGGGATGACCCGGGTCTGCCTGGCCGGCGGGGTGGCCCTGAACTCGGTCATGAACGCCCGCCTCCTGGCCGAGACCGGCTTCGAGGAGATGTTCGTCCAGCCGGCTGCCTCCGACGCCGGCAATGCCCTCGGGGCGGCGGCGTGGGTCTGGCACCAGGAGCTCGGACAGCCCCGCTCGTGGCGCATGGAGCACCCCTTCTGGGGCCCGAGCTGGACGGAGCGGGAGCTGGCGGGCGCCCTCCGCGCCCGGGGCCTCGAGTTCCGCCAGGTGGGCGACCCCCCGGCCGAGGCGGCCCGCCGCATCGCCGACGGCAAGGTGGTGGGCTGGTTCCAGGGCCGGGCCGAGATCGGGCCGCGCGCCCTCGGCAACCGGTCGATCCTCGCCGACCCCCGCCGGCCCGACATGAAGGACATCGTCAACGAGCGCATCAAGCGCCGGGAGGGGTTCCGGCCCTTCGCCCCGAGCGTGCTGGACGAGCGGGGGCCGGAGTACTTCGAGCGCTACAGCCACAACCCCTTCATGCTCCTGGTGCTCCCGGTCCGGCCCCACAAGCGCTCGGTCATCCCTTCGGTGACCCATGTGGACGGCACCGGCCGCATGCAGAGCGTCACGGCCGGCTTCAACGCCGACTACCACCGGCTGATCTCCGCCTTCGACCGCCTCACCGGCGTGCCGGTGGTGCTCAACACCAGCTTCAACCTGCGGGGCGAGCCCATGGTGAACCGCCCCGAGGAGGCGGTGGAGGACTTCCTCCGCTCCGAGATGGACGCCCTGTTCCTGGGCGACCTGCTCACCGAGAAAGAGCCGACTCCCGAGTAAATAGGGCCCGGATTCCGGACGTTATTTCCTCGGGACGCGCCGGATGGTCAGCGCTGGATGGTGAGGAGGTCGCGCTGGCCCTCGGTGGAGGACCGGCGCAGCTTGGCCAGGGCCTTGGACTCGATCTGGCGCACCCGCTCCCGGGTGACGTTGAAGCGCTGGGCCAGCTCCTCCAGGGTGCGGGGGCTGCCCCGGTCGAGGCCGTAGCGAAGGAACAGCACCTCCCGCTCCCGCTCGCCCAGGGCCGACAGCATCACCTCCACCGCCTCGGGGAGGAGGCTGGCCAGGACCTGCTCGTCGGGGGCGGGGACGGAGGCGTCCTCCACGGTATCGCCCAGCTCCATGTCGCCCTCGGAACCCAGGGTCTCGGAGAACGACCGTGGGGTGCTGAGGTGGGGGAGCAGGTCCTCCACCTGGCGGAGGGGAAGGCCGACCTCCTCGGCCAGCTGGGCCGACGAGGGCGTCCGGCCGTTTACCCGCTCGAACTCCGAGCTGGCCCGCCGCATGCGCATGACCTGGTCGCCGGTGTGGACGGGCAGGCGGATGGTGCGGCCGCTGTTGGCGATGCTTCGGGTCATGGCCTGGCGGATCCACCAGCTGGCGTAGGTGGAGAACTTGAAGCCCCGCCGGGCATCGAACTTCTCGACGGCCCTCAAGAGGCCGAGGTTGCCCTCCTGGATGAGGTCCAGCATGGGCAGCCCGGACGACCGGTAGCGGCGGGCCAGGGACACCACCAGCCGCAGGTTGGACTGCACGAACTGCGTGGTGGCCTCGTCGCCGGCCCGCACCCGCGCCCGGAGCTGGGCCTTGCGCCGGGAGGACAGCCCCGACCCGCCCGCCGACAGCTCCTGGGCGGCCGCCTTGCCGGCGGCCACCAGCTCGCCGAGGCGGCCCTCGTCCTCGCGGGTGAGCAGCGGGTGAGCGCTGATGTCCTGGAGGTAGAGGCCCACCAGGTCCTCGTCGCTCGACTGCGCACGACCTCGCGTCACGTCTCCCCTTCGTCCGCCGCGTCCGGCCCCCGCGATTATCCCTGACGGCGGGACCCTACACACCCGGTCCGTTGCGACGGCTCGCGGCCCTCAGCTGCTGAGGGGGGTGCGGAGCAGCTTGATGGCGAGCAGGAGCACGATGCCCCAGGCGATGAACCACAGCGACCCGGCCACGATCAGCGAGATCAGGCAGCCGGGTGACAGCTCACGGAGGCGGGGCGGCCGCTGGAAGCTCCAGGCGTCGGACTCGCCGGTGAGGAAGCCGCTGGTGAAGATGAGGAACAGCACGACGCCGAACAGGACGCACATGACGACCAGGAAGATCAGCATCAGGGTTCGCCTCGTTTGTCGCGCGCTGTCGACTGCCATGGCCGCCACGCATCGTGCAGCCCGGCGCTGCAACCCGAAGGGAGCGGCTCGGGCGCCGGCAGCCTACCTGCCCACCCCGCCCGCAATCCTGCCGGGGGCCGATGTCCGGGTGCCCACCGGCGCGTGACAGACTGCACCCGATCGTGGAGAGCCCGTTCCTGGCCCGCATCACCGCCATCATCCTGGTGTTCGCGGCAGCCGCGCCGGTCGTCGTGTCCGGCCTGGTGGTCTTGGCGGTGTTCACCATGCCGGTGCCCGACGAGCTGCCGCCGGCCCGCCCGCCCGGCGGCAGCCAGATCAGCCGGGTCTTCGACGCCAACGGCAAGGAGATCGGCCAGTTCACCGAGTTCGAGCAGAACCGGCCGGTCAACAAGGCGGATATCCCCACCCACCTGAAGCAGGCCGTGGTCGCGGTGGAGGACAAGAACTTCTACCGCCACGCCGGCGTCGACGTGTGGGCGACCTTCCGGGCCCTGCTGGCCGACCTGCGGGGCCGGGAGATCGTCCAGGGCGGGTCCACCATCACCCAGCAGTACGTGAAGCAGGCCTACACGGGCGGCGAGCGCACCATCAGCCGGAAGGTCCGGGAGGGGCTGCTGGCCCGCCAGCTCAGCCGCAAGGCCGAGAAGGACGAGATCCTGTTCCGGTACCTCCAGTCCATCTACCTGGGCGAGGGCGCCTACGGGGTGGGGGCAGCGGCCGAGACCTACTTCCGCAAGCCGGTGAACGAGCTCACCCTGTCGGAGTCGGCCCTCCTGGCCGGGCTCATCCCGGCCCCGAGCCGCCTCGAGCCCCGGGGCAACCCCGGGGCGGCCGAGGCCAAGCGCCGCTTCGTGCTGGACAAGATGCTGGAGCAGGGCTACATCACCGGCGCCGAGCACACCCAGGCCACGGAGGAGCGGGTCTGGCTGGCCACCGGCACCATCCCTTCCGGCCGGCCCTTCACCATCGTGCACCCGGCCCGGCCCCAGTTCACCAAGTTCCCCTACTTCGTGGACTACGTCCGCCGCTACCTGGAGGAGCGGCTGGGCCGCGACGCCGTGTACCGGGGCGGCCTGGAGATCCGCACCACCATCGACCCCCGCATGCAGGACCTGGCCGAGAAGGCCACCGCCGAGGGGCTCAACGGCGTGGACCCGTCCATCGAGATGGCGCTGGTGTCGGTGGAGCCGGAGACGGGCTTCGTGAAGGCCATGGTGGGCGGCCGGGACTTCGCCGCGCCCGACGGGCAGGTCAACCTGGCGCTGGGCAAGTGCGCCTTCCCCCCGGCCAACGTCAAGGACAGGGTCGACGTGCCGGCCAGCTGCTGGGACGACGACGCCACCCGGGTGGAGGGTGGCGGCACCGGCCGCCAGCCCGGCTCGGCCTGGAAGCCGTTCGTGCTGGCCGCCGCCTTCGCCAAAGGCATCCTCGACACCAAGGTCTACAGCGCCCCCGGCCAGTACCGCATCCCGGGCTGCACGGGTGAGCGGGGCTGCGTGATCGAGAACTTCGAGGGCGGTGGCGGGGGCCGGGTCACCCTGCGCAAAGCCACCCACAACTCCTACAACACCGTCTACGCCCAGGTGATCCGGGACGTGGGTGTTCCGGAGGTGGGCGAGATGGCCAAGAAGCTGGGCATCACCTCGGCGTGGGTGGCCAGCCCCGAGGTACACGGGCCCAGCTACGCCTTGGGCGCCCAGGAGGTGTCGCCCCTCGACATGGCCTCCGCCTTCGGCGTGTTCGCCACCGGCGGCATCCGGCTGGAGCCCACGCCGGTGGAGTGGGTGAAGGACCCCGAGGGTGACTTCGTGGAGGACAACCGGGAGCCCCGGGGCCGGCGGGTGGTGGCCCAGATCATCGCCGACAACGTCACCGACGTCCTCAAGGGGGTCATCGCCGAGGGCACCGCCACCCGGGCCGACATCGGTCGCCCCGCGGCGGGGAAGACGGGCACGGCCCAGGAGTTCCGGGACGCCTGGTTCATCGGCTACACGCCGGTGCTGTCGACCTCGGTGTGGATTGGCAACAAGAAGCAGCCCACCCCGTTGCGCAACGTCAAGGGCCTGGAGCGGGTCACGGGCGGTTCCATCCCGGCCGAGACGTGGAAGCTGTTCATGTCCGAGGCGCTCAAAGACGTGCCGCCGACGGAGTTCAACGCCCCTGCCTCGCTGGAGTCCACGTCCACCACGGCCAGCACGCTGACCCCGCCCAGCACGGACTTCACCATCTTCGACACCTCCACCACGCTGGTGCCTCCCACCACCATCGGGTTCGACACCACCACCACCACGACGAGGAGCACCACCACGACCACCCAGCCGGCCCAGCCTTGCGGCGGCCTGCTGTTGCCCCGCTGCACCACCACCTCGTCGACCACCACCACGACCACGTCGACCACGACAACCACGACGACAACGACGCTGCCGACGACCACGACGACGCCGTTCCCCTGAGCTTCGGCGCGCCGGCGCTCAGAAGGTGATGGGCGGGAGCGTGGTGGTCGTGGTGGTCGTGGTGGTCGTCGTCGTGGTGGTGGTGGTGGTC
>JBOGHQ010000244.1:0-3063 GCA_050744785.1 Acidimicrobiales bacterium
ACCGTCAGGTCCGCTCTGCGGACCTGACCGTTCAGAAAGCGCTCAATGTGGGGGGAGCAGGACGTTGGGGTTCAGTATGCCGTCGGGGTCGAGGGCCCGCTTCAGGGCCCGGAAGGCATCGAGCTCGGCCTGGCTGCGGCCCAGGTGGAGCCAAGCCCGCTTGGCCCGGCCGATGCCGTGCTCGGCGCTGATGCTGCCGGCCATGGCGGCCACCAACTCGAGCACGGCCGCGTCCACCGCGTCGTCGTCGGGGCGGACACCCGTGACGTTGACGTGGACGTTCCCGTCGCCGACGTGGCCGAACAGCCAGGTGGCCGCCGTCGCCGCGCCCGGGACGGCGGCCACCACGGCCGGCACCTCGGCGATGAACTCGGCCAGGCGCCCGGCGGGCAGGGTGACGTCGAGCTTGTGCGGCGGGCCGAGTGTGTTGATGGCCTCGGTGTGCCCTTCGCGGTACCGCCACAGCTCGGCCCGGCGGAGCGAGTCGGTGGCCACCGCCACGTCGGCCACTGCACCGAGCGCGGCGACGGCCCCGGCCAGCTCCTCCAGCACCGTGCCGGGACCGGCCGACTCGACGAGGAGGTAGGCGCCGTGGGCGGCCGCGAAGGGCCGGCCCAGGCCCAAGGCGCCGCAGACGAGGGCCAGCCCCTCCTCCAGGAAGAGCTCGAGCGCCTCGAGCGAGCCGGTGAGGCGGCGGAGCACACCGGCGCCGGCGACCGCGTCGGCGGCACCGGCGAAGGCGAGCAGGGCGGTGACGCGCTCGGCAGCCGGCGGGACGAGCCGGAGCCGGGCGGCGGTGACCACGCCGAGCGTGCCCTCGCTCCCGCACAGCAGCGACGGGAGGTGGTAGCCGGTGTTGTCCTTGACCAACCCGCCGAGGTGGGACACCACCGAGCCGTCACCGAGCACGGCCTCGACGCCGAGGAGCTGGGCCCGGGTGTCGCCGTGCCGCATGACCCGGAGCCCACCCGCGTTGGTGGCCACCGAACCGCCCACTGTCGCCGAGTCCCGGCTGGCGAAGTCCACCCCGTAGGCCCAGCCCGCCGCGCCTGCGGCGTCGTGCACGTCGGCCACCGTCGCCCCCGCGCCGGCCGTGACCTGCCCCGCACCGGCGTCCACGGCGCCCACATTGCTCAGCCGCTGGAGGCTCAGGACCACCTCGCCGTTCAGGGGCACGCCGCCGCCCACCAGGCCGGTGTTGCCACCTTGGGGCACGAGGGCCACGCCGAGCTCCCGGCACACACCCACCACCGCGGCCACCTCGGCGGTGGAGGCCGGGCGGGCCACGGCCGGCGTGGCCCCCCGGAACCGGCCTGTCCAGTCCACGCACCAGCCCGCCGTCACGTCGGGGTCGGTGAGCACGTGCCCCCGGCCCACCACCTCGACCAGCCTGGGCTCCAGCGACGGCGGGATGGCCATCCGTGGATCGTTGCAGTTCTTGGCATCCTCGGGCCCCGATACCGGACCTGTGGGCGCAAGACCGGCTGGGGTGGCGGGCACCGCTAGCCTCCACCGCCAATGGAACGGCGAACCCTGGACCCTGAGCCCGTCGCGACCCTGGAGGCGTACCGCAAGTTGGGCGGGGGCAGGGGGCGGGAGGCGGCGGCCCGGCTGGGGCCGGCCGGCGTGGTGGACGACATGGAGGCGTCCGGGCTGCGGGGCAGGGGCGGCGCCGGCTTCCCCACCGGGCGGAAGTGGCGCACCGTGGTAGAGAACCTGTCGCCGGCGGCCCGGCCCACCGTTGTGGTGAACGCGGCCGAGGGCGAACCGGGTTCGTTCAAGGACCGGCTCATCCTCCGCCGCAACCCCTACAAGGTGCTGGAGGGGGCGCTGGTGGCGGCGGCCACCGTGGGCGCCGACCGGGTGGTGGTGGCCATGAAGGCCACCTTCACCAAGGAGCTGGACCGCATGCGGGCCGCCCTCGGCGAGGCGCAGGCGGCCGGGTGGACCGAAGGGCTTTCGCTGTCGGTGGTGGAGGGGCCGAGCGAGTACCTCTACGGCGAGGAGACCGCCCTCCTGGAGGTGCTGGACGGCCGCCACCCCTTTCCCCGGATCTCGCCGCCGTTCCGCCGTGGTCTGGGGGACGACGGCGCCGGCGGCGACGGCACCCGCACCGCGTCGGATGTGGAGCTGGCCGGGCCCGATGCCACCACCACCGCCGCCCCCACCCTGGTGAACAACGTGGAGACGATGGCCAACGTGGCGGCCATCCTGGCCGAGGGCCCGGACTGGTTCCGCACCCTCGGCACCGCCGACTCCCCGGGCACCGTGGTCTGCACCGTCAGCGGCCGCACCCAGCGCCACGGCGTGGGTGAGTTCGCCATGGGCACACCGCTGGGCGAGGTGCTGGACGCCATCGGCAAGGGGCCCTCGCCCGGTACCCGGGTGGTGGCGGTGATGTCCGGCGTGGCCAACCCGCTCGTGCCGGGTTCGGCCCTGGGCACGCCGGTGAGCTACGAGGGCATGGAGGCCATCGGCACCGGCTTGGGGGCGGCCGGCTTCATCGTCTTCGACGACACCACGGACATGGCGGCCCTGGCCCACGGCGTGGCCCGGTTCCTCGCCATCGAGTCCTGCGGGCAGTGCACGCCGTGCAAGCAGGACGGCCTGGCCATCGCCAAGCGGTTCGACCTGCTGCGCCGCTCCGAGGCCTCGGAGCACGAGCTGGCCGAGGTCGAGGACCACCTGCGCACCGTCGCCGACGAGGCCCGCTGCTTCCTGGCCCACCAGCACCAGCGCGTGGTGCAGAGCGTCCTGGCCTTGTTCCCCGAGCAGGTGCGGGCCCACGCCGCCGGCCGGGCCCCGGCCGCCGAGGTCGACCTGGTGGCGCCCATCCTCGACATCGAGGCCGACCGGGCCGTGCTGGACGAGCGCCACCTCGAGAAGCAGCCGGACTGGACCTACGGGCAGCCCTACTCGGGCCAGTCGCCGGCCGACCGGGTCGACGCCGGCCACGAAGGGATCTAGGCGCTTGCCGCAGACGTTCGCCCCGCATGACCGAGCCGCGGTCCGGGGCCGCCGGCGCCGCCGCAGGCGGCCTCCACGCCCGCGGCGGCGTTGTGC
>JBOGHQ010000245.1:0-3136 GCA_050744785.1 Acidimicrobiales bacterium
TGGCCGTCGAGCACGAAGTCCACGGTGAGCACCATCCCCGCCTCCCGGGGCCCGGCGTCGCCGAAATGGGTGACGTTCGTCACCTTGGAGTCCGGGAACACCGAGCAGTAGTACTCGGCCGCCTCCAGGGCTTCGGTGTCGAACCAGAGGTTGGGTGTGATCCGGGGCATGTGCGTCTCCTCTCCGGGGATGCGCTTCGCCAGAAGAGACGTTGCCACAGTGCCGGACTCATCGCGCCGGCGCCTCGAACAGGGCTACGCGAGGATGGCCTGATGCCGGGTGTGCTGCTGAGGGCGCTCGCCGTCCTCGCTGCGGCGGAGCTGCGCCGGCAGTGGCGGTCGCTCGTCGTCCTCGGCATCCATGATCGGGCTGGCGGGTGCGGCCGTGGTGTCGGCGAGGGCCGCCGCTTGGCGCACCTCCACCGCCTACGAGCGCCTTCGGGGCTCCACCAAGGTGGACGACCTCCGGATGGTGTCGAGCGGCGCCGTGCCCCCGGCGCGGGTCAGCGCCCTCCCCGAGGTCGTGGCCAGCCGGGGGGCCCGGATGGGGGTCGGGCAGGCGGCCGGTCCGGACGTGGCGTACATCGCCGTCCAGTCGCTGGCGGCCGGCCCGGCCGATCTGTCCCAGCCCCGTCCTGGTGCGGGGCCGGGGGTACCGGACCGACGCGCCGGGCGAGGCGTGATACCGAACGAGCCGCCCCGCGGGCCGGCATCCGTCCCGGCGAGGTGGTCCGGCTCCAGATGCTGATGCCCGATGAGGTGCTCCAGATCGCCACCGGCTTCGGCGAGCCCGACGGGCCGGCCGTGGAGCTGCGGATCACGGGCCTGGTGCGGGTGCCCGGTCCGGCCATCGAGCCTCCCCCCATCCTCGCCAGCCCCGCCTTTGCGACCCGGTACGCCGAGCCGATGAGCACCGGTCGTGAGCTACCTCCGCCTGCGCAACGGCGTCGGCTCCATCCAAAGCCGTCCAGGCGTCCCTCGATCGCCTGGTCCGCGACCTTCCTCCGTCCGACTCGCTCCTTCCCCCTGGAGCTGCTCCGGCCCGACGACGCCGCGTCCACCACTGAGGCCAGGCCAACCGCGCTCAGCCGCGGCCGCCTTGTCGTTGCCGCCGTAGCCGGCGCGGCCGGCCTCCTCACGGCGGCGCTAGCCCTCCTCCGCTACCAGGCCAGCAGCGCCGACCGGGGAGCACTGGTCCGGGCCCGCCCCGGGACGGACCGGGGCGCCCTGCGGCGTGAGCTGGCCGAGACCTACGAGATCACCGCACCGGATCCGCCCGCCGAGGTGAGCAACCCCGGCGCCCTGGGGCGACTGCGTCCGCGCTGGGCGCCTGCCTCGCCGTCATCGCCGCCGCCGCCCTCAGCCACCTGCTCCTGGTGACGGCGCGGCGCCGGGCGTGGGACCTCGCCGTGCTGCGCGTCCTCGGCTTCACCCCGCCCAGGCCAGCTCCGCCATCCTGGTCATGGCCCTCACCAGTGGCCGGGTCGGCCTGGTGGGCGGCATCGTGCTCGGCATCGGTGCCGGGCGGCTGGTGTGGAACGCCGTCGTGGACGCCCTCGGCATCCCCACCGCGACCGAGATGCCGGCTGCCGTCCTGCTGGGCGCGGCCCTGGCCATGCCCGTCGTGGCCGTGCTCGTGGCGGCCGTCCCGGCCCGCCGGGCCGGCGCGGTACGGCCCGCCGCCCTCCCCCGGAGGAGTGAAACGGCCCTTGACCTAGGGTCACACCTTTGTACACTTTGACCAGGTCGAGCCGCTCATGTGCCGGGGTTCGACCTGCTGTCTTGGCGCCTCCCAAGCTTCAAGCGCAGCGGCCGGAGAAAGGTGACCCCGTCATTCCCCGGGGCCACCCTTCTCCGCGTTCGCTTCCCGTCGGCCGATCGGTGGTCGCACGGTGGGCCCATCGAGCACGCTGTACGCCCGCAAGCCCAGCACCCCCAACCCGAACCCGTGCCGCCACCTTGAATGTGCGAACCGGGCCCTGCTGGCCGGTGCGCTCAAGTCCGTTTCCACGGGTCAGAGGCGGTGCGCCTGTCTTCCGAATCATCCTCCGTCCGGCGAGGATCGCCGATTGGAGTAGCAGATGGAGCGACAGACCGCAGCGTCGACGGAGGTCAGGTCTGCTCCTTGCCCGACCTTCCGGCCCTTGCCGTCGAGGCGAGGTCGGCGCCGGCCATCGACCGCACCACAGATCCCGTAGATGCGGTCGGACCCGGCTGCCCGCCCTCCACCTCGGTGTTGAGGTTGAACCCCACCCGTTCACGCCACCTCGATTGTTCCCGATCCGCGCCCGCCGGCGCTCGGGCTCCACGGCCAGGATCTTGTGCAGGTAGACGTGGCCGGCCACCCGCACGAGGACGATGTGGCCGACCTCGACCCGCGCTGCGTACACGGGTGAGGTCACGACCTCCGGCCCCGAGGGAATGAGCGGTCTCATCGAGTTGCCTACCGGCCGGCAGGTCTGGCAGGTCACCCTGTCGCCGGCCGCGACGCGAGTGGCGAGCGCGGCGAGGTCCACCCGACTGCCGACGCTGCGCTCGCCCCACCTGGCAGGGGTGTCCAATCGCCTGCCCGCCTGGCGCAATTGCCCGTCACTTGGAACGACCCTGAAGGGGTGGTCCCGGATGGACCGCCGTCGGCTACACTCGGACCGTGGTTCGTGTCGAGTTCGAACGGGTCGAAGCTCTCGAGTTGCTCGGCATGACGCTGGCGCACATGCGCTACGCCGAGACCCGGGGTGAAGTCTCCCCGCGCGTGGCCATGCTCATGGCGATCCGCGACAAGCTCGCACTAGCCCTTCGGGAGGATCCATGACGTACAGCGGCGCAGAGGTCGAGGCCGCAACTGCTGCCATGGACAAATTTCGCGGTGGCGACACCGGTGAGCTCGGCGCAGCGCTCGCGGTCGTGGGTCTGAGCGCCGAGCGTGCCGCCAAGGAAGCACAGATCCGCAATGACATGATCCGCGTTGCCCACCGGGTGGGCGTCTCGCTTCGGCAGCTCGCCGAGGTTTCGGGCCTGGACCGCAAGACCGTGACGTCGATCGTCAGCGGCGCGGCCCGAACACGAGACTGACCTGGGAGGCACGCCGAGGGGGCTCTTCCCGGCGCTCTCGGCTGCCGGAAGCACGGGCCGAACAC
>JBOGHQ010000246.1:0-11528 GCA_050744785.1 Acidimicrobiales bacterium
CTTCGGTTCCGAGCCGAAAGGGGCGTCCAAGCAGCACAGCACGTCGGACTCCTCGGGGGTGGCGCCGGGGCCGTACTTGAGGACGAGCGTGCCCTTGGCGCCGCAGTCGGGGCAGCGCACGGCGGCGATGGCGGCCATGTCGGCCGGGTCCGAGGCGCCCTCGGTGCGGCGGAGGGCGTCGAGGTGGACCTGGGAGGCGGGGCTGTCGGCGCGGCAGGTGAAGCACCGGATGAGGCAGCCGGTCTCGGCTGCCATCTGGGAGGTGTAGCCCCGCTCCTCGAGCCGGCGGATGACCTCCACGAGGGTGGTCCCGTCCGAGGCGTACTCGGCAGAGTTCGTCATCAACGGCATCCGTACCCCCGGGTGGCGCGGATGACACGGTGGCCGGTTTGGGGGTAGGACGACGGGAACGTAGAGCGAAAGGAGAGGCGGCATGGCCGATGACGTGACCGGTGGCGTGGTGAAGGTGATCGAGCTGGTGGGCAGCTCGCCCACCTCGTTCGAGGAAGCGCTCCGCACCGCGGTGCGCACCGCGGCCCAGACCTTGCGCAACATTCGTGGCGTGGAGGTGATCTCCAGCAGCGCCACCGTGGAGGGCGCCGAGATCACCAACTACAAGGTGAACTGCAAGGTGGCCTTCCTCATAGATCCGACGGGCTGAGCGTTCGCGGTCCCGCTGGGAGCGGCCTCTACGCTCTGCCGCCGTGCCCCGATGGCTCGCGCCGGTGTCGCTGGCAGCTCTGTGCGTGTCGTCTGGCGTACTGGCCGTCCGGGCCCCCACCCCCGACACCGAGGTCCGCACCGCGGCTCCTGCGGCACCGGTGCTCTCGGCCCGTCGCGTCCCCGCTCATCTGGCCCGTGTCGTCGCCGACGCCCGGCTGCGGGCCCAGCTGGACGGTGCCCTGGCCGACCCCGCCCTGGGTGCGGGCCGCGACCGTTCCTGCCTGGTGGTCCGCACCGGCCGTCGATCCATCCTGGAGCGCCGGCCGGGCGAGCGGCTGATCCCCGCTTCCAACCTCAAGGTGCTCACCGGGCTGGCCGTCCTGGAGCGGCTGGGCGCCGGCGGGCGCCTGATCACGGAGGTGAAGGCCCAGGCCGACGTGGGCCTCGACGGCGTGGTGGCAGGGCCTCTGTGGCTGGTGGGCGGCGGCGACCCCCTGCTCTCCACCGCCGACTACGCCGCCACCCTGCCCAATCAGCCGCAGCCCCGTACCCCCCTGGAGAACCTGGCCGACGCCCTGGTGGAGGGGGGCGTGAAGGTCGTGCCGGGCGGGGTGGTGGGCGACGAGACCCGGTACGACTCCCAGCGCTACATCCCGACGTGGAAGCCCACCTACATCACCGACTCGGAGTCGGGGCCGGCCAGCGCCCTGGTGGTCAACGACGGCTTCGCTCAGTTCCGGCCCCGCACCGTGGCCGCCCCGGAGCCGGACCTCCATGCCGCCGCCGTCCTCACCGGCCTGCTGCAGGAGCGGGGCGTGGTGATCGGTGCGCCGCCCAGTGAAGGCCAGGCGCCGGCCGATGCCACCGTCGTCGCCCGGCTCGAGTCCCCGCTGCTCTCGGATGTGGTGGGACAGATGCTGCGGGAGAGCGACAACCTCACCGCCGAGCTGCTGGTGAAGGAGCTCGGTGCCCGATTCGCCGGCTCGGGTACCACGGCCGCCGGCCTGGGGGTGGTGCGGGAGACGCTCGAGGAGGAGGGACTCCCGGTCGATGACCTGGCAGCCGTGGATGGGTCCGGTCTGGACCGCTCGGACCGGGCCAGCTGCTCGCTCATCATGGCCGCCATGGAGGTCGACGGGCCGGAGGGCGTCTTGGCCTCCGGCTTCCCGGTGGCGGCCCGGGACGGCACGCTGGCCATGCGCTTCAGGGGCAACCCCGCCGCCGGCCGGCTCCGGGCCAAGACGGGCGCCCTCGACGGGGTGGTGGGGCTGAGCGGGTTCATCGACCCCGTGGCGGAAGCCGGCGCGAACACTGGCGCGCCGCTGCAGTTCTCGCTGCTGGTGAACGAGCTGCCGCGCGACTCGGTCGGCCGGGCCCTCCAGGAGCAGGTGGGCGCCATCCTGGCCAGCTATCCGGACGCGCCGAGCCCGGAGGAGCTGGCCCCATGACGGGCGGCCCCGAGCCGGTGGCGCTCCCCATGCCGATGTTCCCCCTGGGCTCCGTGCTGTTCCCGCACGTGCTGCTGCCCCTCCACGTGTTCGAGCCCCGCTACCGGGCCCTGGTCCAGGACTGCCTGCGCCACACCCTCGAGTTCGGCGTGGTGCTCATCGAGCGGGGCTTCGAGGTGGGAGGCGGCGACACCCGGTTCGGCGTCGGCACCGTGGCGCGCATCCGGGAGGCAGCCCCCCTTCCCGACGGTCGATGGGCCCTGCTGTGCGCCGGTGCCCGGCGCATCCGCGTGCGGTCGTGGCTGCCGGACGACCCCTACCCGCTGGCCCTGGTGGAGCCCCGCCCGGACCGGGGCCTGGCCCCCGACGACGTCGATGCCGCCCGGCTGGTGGCCGAGGCCGAGGCGGCCGTGCGCCGGGCCCTGGCCTTGGCCGGCGAGCTGGACGAGGCGCCGGTGCCGGCGACCTTCGAGTTGGACGGCGACGCCGACGTGGCGGCGTGGCAGCTGGCCGCTGTCGCCCCGCTCGGGCCGGTCGACCACCAGCGACTGCTGGAGGTGGACGACGCCGCGGCGCGGCTGCGGCTTCTCGCCGAGCTGGCACGCGACGCGGCGTCGGTACTGGCCTACCGCCTGTCCGGCGGCTGAACGCCTGGGGCCGGCGTCGCTTGCACGGGGCCGGTCCGGGGGATAAGCACTCGCCGATGGCACTGCCGCGCGCGACCAGTTCGGGCACCAAGGGCCTGCCCAGGCTGGCGTCGGAGCTGTGGCGGCTCGTCCTGACCTACCTCAAGCAGGAGACGCTGGTCCCCATCCAGGGTCTGGGCCGGTTCCTGGCATGGGGCGTGGCGGGGTCGGCCGTGTTGAGCCTGGGCCTGGTGCTGCTGGCCCTGTCGCTCCTGCGGGCCCTCCAGACCGAGACCGACACCACCTTCACCGGCGACTGGTCGTGGGCGCCGTACGGCATCACGCTGGCGGCCTGCGCGCTGGTGGCCGCGCTGTCGGCCCGGGCCATCGGGAGCCACAAGCGCCGGGCCCGGCGGAAGGGGACCGTGGCCCGATGATCACCGACGTCGAGCAGCCCGTCACCCGCCAGACCATCGAGGCCAAGCTCCGCGAGATCAGGGGCGAGGCCGACACCGCGGCCCGCTCGGCCAAGCCCCTGGTGCTGGCGGCCGGCGTGGTGGCCGCCGTGGTCGTGGTGGGAGCTGCCTACCTGCTCGGCCGGCGCAGGGGGAGGAAGCGCACCACCCTGGTCGAGATCCGGCGAGTCTGAGCAGCCGTGCTCGCCCGCCTCCTGCTGCCCCGGGCCATCCGGAAGGGCTTCCTCGGCGGGAGCCGGGTGTGGTCGGTGCTGGGTACCCTGGTCCTCGCCATGCGGGTGCTCAAGAGGGTGACCCAGGACAAGCCCCAGGTGGCGTACTGCGGGCCGCTCAAGCCGGGGGAGACGCTCCTGATCAGCCACGAGCGCAGCGCCAAGGTGGTCCGGCCGAGGCGGTGAAGGTGCTGCTGCGCAACCCCCGGCGCGAGGTCGAGGTGCCGGGGCCGCTGGCCGTGCACGCCCTGCTCGAGCAGCTGGCGATAAACCGGGAGTCGGTGTTGGTGATCCGGGCCGACACCTTGGTGACCGGCGACGCCCTGCTGGAGGACGGCGACGTGGTCGAGATCCGGCCCGTCATCTCCGGGGGCGCCCGATGAAGTGCCGTCGCTGCCGGGAGCCGGCGGTGATCGAGCTGCGCCGCCACAACGCCGGCTTCTGCGCCACCTGCTTCCTCCACCACTGCCGCGAGCAGGTGCGCCGGGCGGTGGAGCACGACGCCATGATCGGCGAGGGCGAGCGGGTGCTGGTGGCCGTCTCCGGCGGCAAGGACTCCCTCGCCCTGTGGGACATCCTCACCGACTTGGGGTACGCCGCCGACGGGCTCTACCTCGGTCTCGGGATCGGTGACTACAGCGACGCATCGGGCCGGTTCGCCCGCGCCTTCGCCGAGCGGGTGGGGCGCCCACTTCTCGAGATCGACCTGCCCACCGACATCGGCTTCGCCATCCCAGATGGGGCCCGGGCTGCCCGGCGGGTGCCGTGCTCGGCGTGCGGGCTGTCCAAGCGGCACCTGTTCAACCAGGCCGCGGTTGACGGCGGCTACGACGTGGTGGCCACCGGCCACAACCTCGACGACGAGGCGGCGGTCCTTCTCGGAAACGTCCTGCGGTGGAACACCGAGTACCTGGGTCGGCAGCTGCCGGTCCTTCGCGCCGGGCACGGTTTCGTGCGCAAGGTCAAGCCGCTGGTGCGGCTGGGGGAGCGGGAGACGGCGGCCTACTGCGTGCTGCGGGGTATCGACTACATCGTCGAGGAGTGCCCCATGGCAGGGGGGAACCGCCACCTGGGCTACAAGGAGGCCCTGAACGCCATCGAGGACCGTTCTCCCGGCGCCAAGGCCGCCTTCTACTTCGAGTTCCTCGACAAGGCGTCCCACCTCTTCACCCCGGCGGCGGTGGCCGAGCAGGAGGCACTCGGGCGCTGCTCGTCGTGCGGCGCCGCCACCACCGGCGAGGTGTGCGCGTTCTGCAAGCTGCGGGCCCGGGCCAGCGCCGGCACCGTGCCGGGCCCGTGAGCCGACCCTTCGCGGCCGGCGAGCGGGCCCTCTTGCTCGACCGCAAGAACCGCCGCTACCTCGTCACCCTGGCGCAGGACGGCCAGTTCCACACCCACGCCGGCTTCGTGCTCCATGCCGAGCTGATCGGCAAGGAGGAGGGCACGGTGGTGCGCTCGACGGGCGGAGCCTGGTACCAGGCGGTGCGGCCCACCCTTTCCGACTTCATCCTGAAGATGCCCCGCGGCGCCCAGGTCATCTATCCCAAGGACCTGGGCCCCATCCTCATGCTGGCCGACGTCTTCCCCGGCGCCGTGGTGGTGGAGTCGGGCGTCGGCTCCGGGGCGCTGTCCATGGCGCTGCTGCGGGCCGGGGCGGTGGTGTCCGGCTACGAGCTGCGCCCGGACTTCGCGGCCCGGGCCCGGGCCAACGTCGAGTCGTTCCTGGGCCCGGACGTCCTCGATCGCTACCGCGTCCAGGAGCGCGACGTGTACGAGGGTGTCGGCGAGGTGGGCGCCGACCGCATGGTGCTGGACCTGCCCGAGCCATGGCGGGTGGTCAAGCACGCCGAGGCGGCCCTGGCACCGGGCGGGATCCTGGTGGCCTACACCCCGAGCGTGGTGCAGGTGTCACAGCTGCGGGAGGCCCTGGCCGCCAGCTCCTTCGCCTTCGCCGAGACGCAGGAGGTCCTGGTGCGCACCTGGCACGTGGAAGGGCAGGCCGTCCGGCCCGACCACCGCATGGTCGGCCACACCGGCTTCCTGACCTCAGCCCGCCTCGTCCACGGGTAGCCCCACGGCCCGGGCCGGGGTTGGGGCCCCCGGCTCCGGGAGGAGGGCGGGGCTGGGGCCCCCGCCCGGGGAAAGGACATAGCCTCCGGGCCACCGTGAACCTGCTCGACCTCGCCATCGTGGTCACGGCCGCGGCTGCGGCGGCGGGGGGGTGGCGGCTCGGGTTTCTCGCCCGCGTGGTGTCATGGGTGGGCCTGGCCCTGGGCCTGGTGGTGGCGGCCCGGTTCCTGCCCGCCGTGGTGCGGACCTTCGAGGGCCCCGACCCGAGCAGCCGGCTCGTCATCGCTGGTGTGGTGCTGCTGGGTGGCGCCTTCGTGGGCCAGGGCCTCGGCCTCCTGGTCGGCTCCCAGCTGCGTCGTTTCGTGCCCCGCGGCCCGGCCGAGTCATTCGACAGCGCCATCGGGTCAGCGGTTGGCGTCCTGGGCGTGCTGGTGGCGGTCTGGCTGCTGCTCCCGGCCATCGCCGACGTACCGGGGTCGATCGCCCGCCAGGCCCGCACCTCGGTGCTGGCCCGCTTCATCGACCGCCAGTTCCCGGAGCCGCCCGACACGCTCCAGGCCCTGCGGCGGGTGGTGGGGGAGACCAACTTCCCGAGGGTCTTCGAGACCCTGCGCCCGGCACCGGAGATCGGGCCGCCGCCGGCTACCACGGGCATCCCCCAGCCGGTGCTGGACCGGGCAGCCGCCTCCACCGTCAAGGTGGCGGGCGAAGCCTGCCGGCGCACCCAGGAGGGCAGCGGGTTCTCGGTGGCGGACGACACCGTCGTCACCAACGCCCACGTGGTCGCCGGCCACCGCCAGGGCGCCACCGAGGTGACCCGGCCCGACGGCCGCCGCCTGGAGGCGTCGGTGGTCGTCTTCGACCCCGGCCGGGACCTGGCCGTGCTCCGCGTTCCGGGGCTGGACCAGGCGCCCCTGGCCGTGGGCGGGGGCAAGGTGGGGGACCGCGGCGCCGTGCTCGGTCATCCCAACGGCCAGGACCCGCTGCGCATCGCGCCGGCCGCCGTCCGCCAGGAGGTCGAGGCGGTGGGCCGGGACCTGTACGACGGCGGTCCCACCCGGCGGGAGATGTTCATCCTGGCCGCCTCCCTGAAGCCGGGCGACTCCGGGGCGGCCCTGATCAACCAGGCCGGCCAGGTGATGGGCGTGGCCTTCGCCATCGCTCCCGACCGGGCCGACACCGCCTATGCCCTCACCAACAACGAGCTACGGGCCGTGCTGGGCGTGCCCCGGGGGGCGCCCGTGTCGACCGGCCCCTGCCTGACCTCCAGCTAGGCGGTCAGCGATCCCTCAGTCGGTCTCGATGAAGATGCACTCGCCGGGGCACTCCTCGGCCGACTCGATGGTGTCGTCCTCCATGCCGGTCGGCACCACGGCCTGGGCCTCGGGACCGCCCGGGTTGAAGACCCTGTCGCCTTCCTTAACGTAGGCCAAGCCGTCGTCGAGCAGGGTGAACACGGCGGGAGCGATCTCCTCGCACAGGCCGTCGCCCGTGCAGAGGTCCTGGTCGATCCAGACCTTCATTCCCATTGCCGATACCTCCTGCAGCCTGTCGAATCCTGGCGCCCTCCGAGCATAGCCGAGTTTCCACGGGATGGCCGAGGTAAATACACGAGGGGTGACCGTCGCAGTTGCCACAGACGTGTATGGTCGCCAATGGAGGAGGTGATCGTGACCGACCCTGAGGAGCACGGGACGCTCGACACAGGTGAGCCGGATCCGGTCGAGCTGCGCGAGCAGGTCAAGCTGCTGGAAGAGGAGATCGTCACCCTCCGCCGGCGCCTCCAGGACGCACCCAAGCGGGTGCGTACCCTCGAGGAGAAGCTGCTGGAGACGAAGGGCCAGCTCGCCCAGGCCGTCTCCCAGAACGAGAAGCTCACCTACACCCTCCGGGAGGCCCGCGAGCACATCGCCGCGCTCCGCGAAGAGGTCGACAAGCTCACCCAGCCCCCCTCTGCCTACGGCACCTACCTGGCCACCAACGACGACGGCACCGTCGACGTCTATTCCGGCGGCCGCAAGATGCGGGTCGCCCTGCACCCCGAGATCGAGACCGACACGCTGCGCAAGGGCCAGGAGGTCGTCCTCAACGAGTCCCTCAACGTCGTCCTGGCCCGCGGCCAGGAGGTGGCCGGCGAGGTGGTCACCCTCAAGGAGGTGTTGGAGGGCCGCACGCGCGCCCTGGTCGTTGGCCGGGGGGACGAGGAGCGCGTCGTCGAGCTGTGCGAGGCCCTGATCGGCACCCACCTTCGCTCCGGCGACACCGTGCTGATGGACAGCCGCACCGGCATGCTCCTGGAGCGCCTCCCTCGCCCCGAGGTGGAGGAACTCATCCTCGAGGAGGTGCCCGACATCTCCTACGAGGACGTGGGCGGGCTCGACACCCAGATCGAGGCCATCACCGACGCCGTGGAGCTGCCCTTCGTGCACCGCGAGCTGTTCGTGGAGCACAAGCTGCCCGCCCCCAAGGGCATCCTGCTCTACGGCCCGCCCGGCTGCGGGAAGACCCTCATCGCCAAGGCGGTAGCCAACTCCCTGGCCAAGAAGGTCGCCGAGGTCACCGGCGACACCAACGCCAAGAGCTACTTCCTCAACATCAAGGGCCCCGAGCTGCTCAACAAGTACGTGGGCGAGACCGAGCGCCAGATCCGGCTGGTGTTCCAGCGGGCCCGGGAGAAGTCAGAGGAGGGCATGCCGGTCATCGTGTTCTTCGACGAGATGGACTCCCTGTTCCGCACGCGGGGCACGGGCATCTCGTCGGACATGGAGTCCACCATCGTCCCCCAGCTGCTGGCCGAGATCGACGGGGTTGAGACGCTCAAGAACGTCATCGTCATCGGGGCCTCCAACCGGGAGGACCTCATCGACCCGGCCATCCTCCGGCCCGGCCGCCTGGACGTGAAGATCAAGATCGAGCGGCCCGACGAGCGGGCCGCGGCGCAGATCTTCGCCCGCTATCTCACCGCCGACCTCCCGCTCGACGCGGGCGAGGTGCAGTCGCTGGGTGGCGGTGACCCCGAGAAGGCGGTGCGGTTGATGATCGAGCGCACCGTCGAGGAGATGTACCGCGAGAGCGAGGACAACCGCTTCATCGAGGTCACCTACCAGAACGGCGACAAGGAGGTCATGCACTTCAAGGACTTCGCCTCCGGCGCCATGATCGAGAACATCGTCCGGCGGGCCAAGAAGCTGGCCATCAAGCGGTACATCGCCGGCGAGGGGCGCGGCATCCGGCTGGCCGACCTGTCGGCCTCGATCCGCCAGGAGTACAAGGAGCACGAGGACCTTCCCAACTCCACGAACCCCGACGACTGGGCCAAGATCTCGGGCAAGAAGGGCGAGCGGATCGTGTTCCTGCGGGTCCTGCTGTCCGAGAGTGGCAAGGGAGAGCCGACGGGCGGGCGCGCCATCGAGCGCGTCGGCACCGGCGCCTACCTGTAGGGGCAGGCAAAGGGTTGCGGTCCGTCCAACGACAGAGGGGTAGGGTCGCTGGGTGGCCATCGCCAAGGTCTGTGGGATCGAGACGGAGTACGGCATCGTCCATCGCGGCGCCGGTGAGTCCAACCCCATCGCGGCCTCGTCCGTCCTCATCAATGCCTACGTGAGCGAGCTGGCCCGCAAGGTGGGCTGGGACTTCGAGGACGAGTCCCCCGGCAACGACGCCCGCGGCTTCGCCCGGGAGGGGGCGGTGGCCCCCGAAGTGGAGACCCACCTCGTCAACGCCGTGCTCACCAACGGAGCCCGGTACTACGTGGACCACGCCCACCCGGAGTTCTCCACGCCGGAGTGCGCCGACGTCGTGGAGTGCGTTCGCTACGACAAGGCGGGGGAGCGCATCCTCCAGCGGTCCATGGAGGCGGCCGCCCGGCTGCTCCCGCCGGGCCAGTCCATCGCCGTCTACAAGAACAACTCCGACCGGAAGGGCAACTCCTACGGCACCCACGAGAACTACCTCGTCGACCGGCAGGTGCCGTTCGGTCGGATCGTGCAGCACGTCATGCCTCACTTCGTCACCCGGCAGGTCTACTGCGGGGCGGGCAAGGTGGGCAGCGAGGCGGCGTCCACCGGCGGCGTGGAGGTCCCCTACCAGCTCACCCAGCGGGCCGACTTCTTCGAGGAGGAGGTGGGGCTGGAGACCACCTTGAAGCGGCCCATCGTCAACACCCGCGACGAGCCCCACGCCGACGCCTCGAAGTACCGCCGCCTCCACGTCATCGTGGGCGACGCCAACCTGTCCGAGGTGGCCACCTTCCTGAAGCTGGGGGTGACTGCCATCGTCCTTGCCATGATCGAGGACGACTGGTTCGGCGATCGGGACTTCACCCTGGCCACGCCGGTGCGGGCCCTGCGGCACATCTCCTACGACATCGGGCTGCGGGAGCCAGTGGAGATGGCCGACGGCCGGCGCATGACGGCTCTCGAGATCCAGTGGGAGTACTTCGACCTGGCCAAGAAGTACGCCGACGACCGCGGCCTGGCGCCGCTGGGCGACGAGGTCGGCGCCGAGGTGCTGCGCCGGTGGGAGTCGGTCCTCACCGCCCTCGAGACCGACCCCATGGAGCTGGCCGATCAGCTGGACTGGGTGGCCAAGTACCGGCTGGTGAGCGCCTACAAGGAGCGCCACGGCCTGTCGTGGACCGACCACAAGCTGGCCGCCATGGACCTGCAGTACCACTCCCTGGAGCCGGGCCGCTCCCTGTTCACCAAGGTCGGCATGGAGCGGCTGGTGAGCGACGAGGCGGTGAACCAGGCCATCACCGAGCCACCCGCCACCACGAGGGCCTACTTCCGCGGCCGGTGCCTGCAGCGCTGGGCATCCTCCATCGCGGCCGCGAACTGGGATTCACTGGTCTTTGACCTGGGCAGCGACCCGCTGCGCCGGGTCCCGATGATGGAGCCACTCAAAGGGACGGCCTCCATGGTCGATACCTTGTTGGACGGATGTTCCAGCCCAGCCGAGCTGCTGGAGCGGTTGGGTTCCTAGGAGGCAGTCGAGACGCCATGGCAGAGCGAGAGCAGAAGAAGAAGCAGTCGACCACCCGAGAGGTGGAAGACGTCGAGGACGCGGCGCCTGCCGGTTCGAAGCAAGGCGACAAGATCAAGGCCGAGCTCGACGAGCTTTTGGATGAAATCGACGAGGTGCTCGAGGAGAATGCAGAGGACTTCGTGAGATCATACGTCCAGAAAGGCGGTCAGTAGTTTCGTACAACTCGCAGGTCAGAGGCTATTCTAGCTTGCGGAGCGAACACTTGTTCGTATAACATTGCCGGTATGAAGAGATGCCGGATATGCAAGCAGGTGAAGCCAATAACCGAGTTCTATGACATGGTCGGGATGCGGGATGGGCATCGCAATGAGTGCAAGCGGTGCAACCTCGACGAGAAGGCTCGGCGGCACCGGGCGAATCCGGAGCCGGGTCGGGAGCGGGCCAGGCAGTGGCGTGTCGACAACCCGGAGCGAAGTGCAGCGCGGGACGCTGCGTACCGTGCCTCGGGTCGCAAGGGCGTGTCCGACCGGCGGAGCTACCTGAAGCGCACGTACGGCATCACGCCGGAGGTGTACGACGAGCTGCTGGCCCGGCAGGAGGGTGTGTGCGCCATCTGCAGGCGGCAACCGACACCGGGCATCTCGCTGCACGTCGATCACGACCACGACTCGGGCCGCATCCGGGGGCTGCTCTGCTTCCGCTGCAACAACGCCCTCGGCGACTTCGACGACGACCACGACCGTCTCTACGCCGCCCTGCGCTACCTGGGCCCGGTCGAGAAGGACGAGGCGACCAGCCCGACTCGAAGGGCTCCTTCGCCGGCCGGCGTGAGCAACCGATGGCGAGCAGGCTCCGACCGCCCAGCGGGGCCAGGTGTGACGCGCGGTGACTTCCGCTTCACCCTCCGCCTCCAGGGCCTGACCCCCGCCATCGAGGCCGACGGCAGCGTGGCCTACCGCGACGAGTCCGGCACCGTGCGGGCCACCACCCCGCCCGGCTACATGGAGGACCAGGCCCTGGCCCGCTCCCAGGGCGTCGCCTACCGCC
>JBOGHQ010000247.1:0-2360 GCA_050744785.1 Acidimicrobiales bacterium
GCAGGCCGAACGGGCCGACCACGGCGTCAACCAGGTCGGCGACCATGGGCTCGATGGCGTCGGCCACCAGCTGGGCCGGCGCCTCCCGGGCGAAGGCCAGGGCAGCCTCCTCCAGCTGGCCGAGGCCCACGATCCTGTCCAGCTCGATGCTCACGCTGCGTGTACGTTCGGTCTTCGGCACGGGGCTCCTTCTGCTCTTCGCAGGACGGTGGGGGCCTCGTGCCTACTACGCCTGAGTTACACCGGTGTCATTCGTTCGCCTCGCTACCGAATTTTCCGGCACCGACAACCCACGGAAGCCCGAGATCGGCGCTCCACCGGCCTCCCTCGTGCGGAACTGCGTCAGCTCAGCTCGGGAACCGCGGGCATGTGGCGTTGCTGAAGTGAGGGTCCATCCGGCCTGTCAGGTGGCGTTCGGTCAGGGGGGGCCCTCTGGCCGCCCGGTGGTGGATATCAACCATGGTTGGAGCGTCTGGGTGTTCTACGATGCGATGCGGCTGCTCCGCGGTCTTGCGGGAGCGGCCCAACTGGCTCGTCGTCGGTGAGAACGGCCCGCCATGGGGCTCGGCCCGCGGGGCAGGGCTAGCCCGGTCCGCCGGACATGTGCTGTCGCAGGTACTGGGCCACCGGAGCGACCACGGCGACGATCTGCTGGGCTACTGGCCCACCGAGCACGGCGCCTCGTCGGCTGGTCATCTGACCGAAGATTTCCGGCAGGGATCACCCACGGGCGCCTGACATCGGCGCCCCACGGGCCTCCTGTGCGGAGCTGTGGGACGTCTCCAGGCGTATGGCGCCATCGCCAGCTGTGCTCCGGCGCTGCCGGCTTGCGCGGCCCGACACCATCGTCAACCGACGGCCACGTCCCGTCGTTGTCACAGCCCTGCCGTATGGGTGCAGAGCAGTGACGGTGGCCGCCCCCTACCTGTCTACGGCGACGCTGACGCTGTGCCAGGCGCCGGGTGCGCCGGAACTCAGCGAGGGCGATGTCGACGACTGGCTGGCGGCCGATGCGGTGGCGGCCATCGCCGTTTGAACCGCCGTGCCCGCCCGAGGCGGCGAAGGCGCCTTGCACGAGACACCCAACTCAAGCACGAATCATGCATCTGATGCAACAGGTCCGGCAAAACCGCTGGTAGAGGCTACTTTCGCTTCGCCTCCGCCTCGCCCGCTCAACGTCGACCGGAGAGCCTGTCAGACGGAAACGTCCTGGTCAGCGGGCAATTCTCTGGCAAAGTCGAGTTCGTGCATCGGATGCAACCCAACCACCTTAAGTCACGATAACTTCTGCTTCTCGTGACCCAGAACGCGGACCTCGAACCGGCCCCTGAGGAGGCTGTCACAGCCGGGCGCCACGCTGCCGAGGTGCTCCCCGAGCTGGCCGCCCGTCCCCCGGCCGCCGACGGCGCCGGCGCCCTCCCGCCGCGCCTGGCCGACCTCGAGGCCAAGGTGGCGGCCGCCATCAGCCGGGGCCGGTCGGCGGCCACCCTGCGGGCCTACCGCTCGGACTGGGCCGACTTCACCACCTGGTGCGCCACGGTCGGCCTGGAGGCCCTTCCCGCCGCCCCGGCCACGGTGGCCGGCTACGTGGCCGAGATGGCCAGCCCGCCCGACGACCGCTCGCCGGCGGCGGTGTCGACCATCACCCGGCGCCTGGCCGCCATCGGCGAGGGCCACAAGGTGGCCGGCCACCCCAACCCGTGCACCGAGGTGGTGGTGCGCGAGACGATGAAGGGCATCCGGCGCATCCTCGGGGTGGCGCCCCGGCCCAAGAAGGCGGTGGCCACCGCCGACGTGCGCGCCGCGGTGGGCCCGCTGGGGACGTCGTTGCTCGACACCAGGGACCGCCTGGTGCTGCTGCTCGGCTTCGCCGGCGCCATGCGCCGCTCCGAGCTGGTCGGCCTCGACGTCGCCGACGTCGAGGAGGTCGACGAGGGCCTCCTGGTGCACCTGGGCCGCTCCAAGACCGACCAGGAGGGCGCCGGGCGCCGCGTGGAGGTCGTGTACGGCACCGAGGCGCCCACGTGCCCGGTACGGGCCTGGCGGGCCTGGCTGGCCGCCTCGGGCATCACCGACGGTCCGGTGTTCCGCCCGGTCGACCGACACGGCCGCCTCGGCGAACGGCGCCTGTCGGCCCAGGCCGTGGCCATCGTGGTCAAGCGGCACATGGCCGGCCTCGGCTACCGCTCGGCCGACTTCGCCGGCCATTCGCTGCGGCGGGGGCACGCCACCACGGCGGCGCGCAACGGGGCCAGCGAGCGGACCATCATGCGCACCACCGGCCACACCTCCACGGCGACGGTGCGGGCCTACGTGGAGGACGGCGAGCTGTTCTCCGATCCCGCCTCGAAGTACCTCGA
>JBOGHQ010000248.1:0-4028 GCA_050744785.1 Acidimicrobiales bacterium
CGCCGCCGCAGGCCGCGGCCAGCAGCAGCGACGCCGTCGAGACACACGCTGCCAGGCGGGGCAGAGGGCGGACCATGGCCGCCGACAGTACGGTGGCCACCGCTCATCGGGGCCGCGGGGAGCGTGCGACCGCCCCGGCGAACCGGCGCGGTACGGTCTTTCGGGAGGGCTAGCGCGTGGATCTCGACTCGTCGGGGACGTGGGGGTGGATCTGGCTGGGCGCCGCGGTCGTCTTCGCGATCGGTGAGATCGGTGTGGCCGGCTCCTTCTTCCTCCTGCCCTTCGCCGGCGGGGCCGTGGTGGCCGCCGTCGCCTCCGCCCTCGGCGCCCCGGTGGGGCTGGGATGGCTGCTGTTCGTCGTCGTGTCGGCCGCCTGCTCCGCCGTGCTGTGGCCGCTGGGCCGGCGCATGGACCGCAGTGGGCCCCACCACGCCATTGGCGCCAGCCGCTGGGTGGGGCGCCAGGGCGTGGTCCTCCAGGACATCCCGGGCGGCGTGGGGAACACCGGCCTCATCCGGCTGGACCGGGAGGAGTGGCGGGCCGAGAGCCTGAACGGCACCCCCATCACGGCGGGTTCCACGGTCCTGGTGGGCCGGGTGGACGGCACCCGGCTGGTGGTGATGCCCGTCGAGGAACCGCCCGCCGGCGGCTCCGGAGCCGAAGGAGCCTGAGCCCATGGCCTTCATCGTCGTGCTGGCCACGCTGGCCTTTGTGCTGTTCGTGGTCGTCCTCAGCGGGGTCAAGATCATCCGCCCCTACGAACGGGGGCTGGTGGAGCGGCTGGGCAAGTACCGCGACACCATCGAGCCCGGCCTGCGGATCATCATCCCGTTCATCGAGCGCATGCAGAAGGTGGACATGCGCGAGCGGGTGGTGGACGTGCCCCCCCAGGAGGTCATCACCTCCGACAACGTGGTGGTGTCGGTGGACGCCGTCATCTACTACGAGGCCACCGACCCGCAGCGGCTGGTCTACAACGTGGTCGACTTCTACCTGGCCGTCAGCAAGCTGGCCCAGACCAACCTGCGCAACCTGGTGGGTGACATGCAGCTCGACGAGGCCCTCACGTCCCGGGACACGATCAACACCAAGCTGCGGGAGATCCTCGACGACGCCACTGACAAGTGGGGGACTCGGGTGGTGCGGGTGGAGATCCAGCGCATCGACCCGCCTCAGGACGTCATGCACGCCATGCACGAGCAGATGAAGGCGGAGCGGACCCGCCGGGCCGTGGTCACCACCGCCTCGGGCGAGAAGGAGGCTGCCATCGCCCGGGCCGAGGGCGAGAAGCAGGCCGCCATCCTCAGCTCCGAGGGCATGAAGCAGAGCGCCGTCCTCCAGGCCCAGGGCGACGCTGAGGCCACCCGGGTGGCGGCCGAGGCCGAGCGCTTCCGCCAGACGGCGGTGGCGGAGGGCCAGGCCGGGGCCATCCGCAGCGTCTACCAGGCCATCCACGACGGCAATCCCACCTCCGACCTCCTCGCCATCAAGTACCTGGAGGCGCTGTCGTCGATCGCCAACGGGCGGGCCACGAAGATCTTCCTGCCCACCGAGTCCACCGCCGTGCTGGGGTCGCTGGCCGGCATCCGTGAGCTGTTCGACGGCGGCGACGGCCGGGCCCCCGACCGTCGCCCGTCGGGCGAGGGGGCGTGACGCGGGGCGGCCGGCTGGCCGCAGCCCTGGCCGGCGCCGCCCTGCTGGCGGCCTGCGGTGGCGACAGCATCTCGGTGGAGGACGACCGGGAGTCGGTGGAGCGGGCCATCGCCGTCTTCGAGGCCTCGCTGGCGGAGGACGGTTTCGAGGCGTCCGAGGAGGAGGCCGAGGACGACGACGACGACTTCGAGTTCCGCACCGCGGAGTGCGAGCGATTCGAAGCCCTGAACGACGACGATCTGCCTGGATCCAGCGCCGACGCCGAGAGCGACGAGTTGGAACGTGGTGAGGTGACTGCCGAGGGCGGCACCTCCAACACCGCCCAGGCCAGTGTGGGGCTGGTACGAGAGCCGGACGGGCTGGACGAGTACGTAGGCCTGCTCCGCGACGAGGGCTTGGAGCCGTGCTTCGAGGAGGCGATCCGGGTCTCCTTCGAGACCGAGGAGTTCGAGGGCCTGACGCTGGCCGAGTTGCGCGTCTCCCGGCCCGGCGCGCCGCAGGTCGGCGATGAGACCGTGCGGATCCGCGTCGACGGCGCCCTCGAGGTCGAGGGGGCTCAGGTCCCGTTCGTATTTCTCTTCGACTTCGCCAGGGACGGCAGGGCCGCCGCCCTGGTCTCGACCACCACGATCAACGCCGAGGAACCCTCCTTCGACCCCGAGCCGCTCCTCCGGCTGCTCATCGACGAGGTGGCTTGACCGCCTCTACGTCAGCGGGAAGCCAGCCCCGGGCCGTGACCTCGGCGGTGAAGCGCCGGTAGCTGGCGTCCATCGCCTCCTGCTCGGCCGCCATCGGCTCGACGGTCGCGCCCTTGCCTGCGGCGGCCATGGCCTCGGTGGCGGCGGCCAGATCGGGGTGGAGGGTGCCGGCCGCAGCCAGGATGCAGGCGCCCAGGGTGGTGGTGGCGCCAGGCGTCTCCTCTACGGGCAGGCTGGCGACGGTGGCCCGGATCCGGTTCCACACCGGGCTGGTGCTGCCCCTGCCCGTCACCGCCAGGGGAGGCTCGGCCGGCGCCCCCAGGGCGGCCATGCGGTCCAATCCCAGCCGCTCCACGAACGCCACCCCCTCCAGGACGGACCGGTACCGCTCCACCTCGTCGCAAGGCTGGCCCAGGAGGAAGGCCTCGGCGCCGGGCGCCACGAAGGGGAAGCGCTCACCCCGTCCCACCAGCGGGTAGGTCACGGCGCGGGCCGGGCCCCGGCCGGCAGCGGCCTGGTCCAGGGCGGTCAGGTCCCGGCCCGAAAAGCCGTGGCGGAGGGCGGCGCCGCCGGTGTTGGAGGCCCCGCCGGGCAGCCACCACCCGAGGGGGTGGCGGTGGCTGTAGACGGCGCCGGCCGGGTCGGCCACCGGCTCCTGGCTCACGGCCTTGAGGACCAGGGTGGTGCCCAGGACCGACACGAAGCGGCCCGGGCGGGCGGCGCCGGCGGCCAGCTGGGAGGCGCAGGCGTCGGTCATCCCGAGCACCACCTGGCAGTTCGACGGCAGTCCCGTGGACGCCGCCCCGACGCCGGCCACGGTGCCGATCGCCGTCCCCGGCGGTCGCACCTCGGGCAGCTGGTCCTCGTCGATGCCGAGGGCGGCCAGCGCCTCGGTGGCCCACTCCCCGGTGCCGGGGTCGTAGCCACTCTTGAGGGCGTGGCTCCAGTCGGTGGGCACCTCGGTCGCGGGCCGGCCCAGGAGGCCGGAAACCACCACGTCGGAGGCGTGGACGAGGGCCGCCACTCGGGTGCCATGGGCCACGAGCCAGCCCCACTTGGGCAGGCCGAAGGTGGGCTGTACCCGCAGGCCCAGGCCGGCCCACCGCGGCTCGCCGGCGGCCTGGGCCGCGGCCGCCTCCTTCGTGGCCCGCTGGTCGGCGTAGGTCAGGCCCGGCCCCAGCGTCCCGTCCTCGGCGGCGGCGGCCACCGTCCCGGACGTGGCGCACACGCTCACCGCGACCACCGAGTCACGGTCCGATCCCAGGGCGTCGGTGACCCGGCGCAGCGCCTCGGCCGTCGCCGGCCACCAGGTGGCGGCGTCCTGCTCGTACCACCCGGGTCGCGAGCCGGCCGGCGCCGGCAGGTCGGCGGCTCCCTCGGCGTGGATCCGTCCCTCGCTGTCGGCGGCGGCGGCCCGGACCTCGGCGGTGGCCAGGTCGACGCCCACGACCAGGTCCACCGCTCGAGCCTACGGTGTCGCCCCAGCCACTCTCTGGATGTTTTGGTCCGGATAGCGGACTCGGACCAAAACGTTCAGAAAGCGGCCGGGTCGGCCGGGTCGGCGGCCGACTCCAGGCCGGCGCGGAACACGGCCATCCGCGTGAGGAGGCTGCCGGCGGCCAGCAGGGCCGCGGCCGGAACGGCAACGCAGCGGCGCCGGCCGGCGAGTGCGAGGAC
>JBOGHQ010000249.1:0-12302 GCA_050744785.1 Acidimicrobiales bacterium
GCCACCCGTGACCAGCGCCACCCGGCCCGCCGGCTCGTCGGTGACTTCGCTCATTGGCCCACCATCCCTTCGGGATGGCGTCCCGATGGAGCTCTCCGCTCGAAGGGCCGCTCGGGCCCCGCTCGCCCTGCGGGCTCGCTCATGCCACCTCCCGGTCCCAGCGCAGCACGGCGCTGGCCCAGGTCATCCCGGCGCCGAAGCCGGACAGCAGCACCACCGCGCCCGGGCGCAGTCGGCCCGCCTCGGCCGCCTCGGCCAGGGCCATCGGGATGGACGCGGCCGAGGTGTTGCCGTAGCGGTCGAGGTTGAGGGCCGCCTTCTCCATCGGGATGCCGAGGCGGCTGCAGCTGGCCTCGATGATGCGGACATTGGCCTGGTGGGGCACGAAGAGGTCGACGTCGGCGGCGGAGAGCTCGGCCCGGTCGAGGGCGAGGGTCGACGACTCGACGACGATGCGCACGGCCCGGCGGAAGACCTCCTTGCCCTCCATGCGCATGTAGCGGTCGTTGAGCGGCACCTCCAGCAGTGGGGCGGCGGCGCCGTCGCAGCCCAGGTCCCACGACAGGAGGCCGGCGGTCGGATCGTTCGGGGTACCGATGACCGCGGCCCCGGCGCCATCGCCGAACAGGATGCGGGTGGAGCGGTCGTCGGGGTCGGTGATGCGGGTGAGCGTCTCCGACCCGATGAGCAGGGTGGGCTGGCCGCCGCCCATGCCGCTGGCCGCCACCAGGCCGTAGACGAACCCGGCGCAGGCGGCACCCACGTCGAGGGCGCCGCAGCGCAGCCCGAGGGCGTCCTGCACCAGCGAGGCGGTGGGGGGCAGCACCTGCACCGGCGTGCAGGTGGCCAGCAGCAGCAGGCCGATGTCGCCCGGGGTGAGGCCGGCGTCCTTGATGGCGGCCGCGCCGGCCGCCACGGCCAAGGTCGCCGTGCTCTCGTCGGGGGCGGCCACGCGCCGCTCACGGATGCCGGTGCGCTCGACGATCCAGGCGTCGCTGGTGTCGAGCAGCTGCTCCAGATCGGCGTTGGTGAGCCGGGACTCGGGCACCGCCATGCCCACGCCGAGGACGGCTCCAGTACCCACTCAGGTGATCCGAAGCCAGGCCACCGGCTGGCCCTCGCGCACCCGCTCGCCGGGGCGAGCCATCATCCCGACCAGCCGGCCGGTGAAGGCGCTGCGCACGGGCAGCTCCCGGCCGCTGGCCTCCACCACGCCCACGATGTCGCCGGCGGTGACCGCCTTGCCCTCCGGCGCGTCGTGATCCTCGGTGGGCCGGAACACGCCCACGGCCGGCGCCAGGATGACCCGCTCGGGCACGCCCAGCTGCTCGCCTTGCGCCAGGGCCTGCGTCACTGGTCCACCATCCCTTCGGGATGGGGCACCAGCGATTGTTCGACGGACCGTCCTCCCGGGCCGGTCATACAGACACCGCCTGGCGCAGGTCCTCGGTGGTACGCACCGGAACGTCGGGGGCGATCCGGCGCGCCAGGCCGGCCAGGGTGGAGCCGGGGCCCACCTCCACCAGCTCGGTGGCGCCCATCTCGACCATGGTCTGGACCGATTGCCGCCACCTCACGGGCGTCACCAGGTGGTCGGCCAGCCGCCGCCGCCACCCCTCGCCGTCGTGGTAGGGGCGGGCGTCGCCGTTCGACACCACCGGCACCGCCGACGCGGTGAGGGCGGCGTCCTCCAGGTCGCCGGCGAAGGCGGTTCGGGCCTCTTCCATCAGCGGGGTGTGGAAGGCACCGCCCACCAGCAGGCGGGTGGTGCGCTTCACGCCTGCGGCCTTGGCCTCGTCCACGGCGGCGTCCACGCCGTCGGGCGTGCCGGCCACCACGACCTGGCCAGGGGCGTTGTCGTTGGCCACCCAGCACGAGCCCGGCGCGGCCTGGCAGACCTGCTCGGCCTGCTGCGGGCTGGCGCCCAGCAAGGCGACCATGCGCCCCTCTCTGCGGTCGGCGGCCCGCTGGGTGTGGCGGGCTCGCCGGGCGGCCAGGCGCAAGCCGTCGTCGAAGGGAATGGCCCCGGCGGCCAGCAGGGCGGTGACCTGGCCGAGGGAGTGCCCGGCGAAGGCCACCGGCGCGCCGAGCTCGGCCCGCAGCGCCTCCCACGCCATCAGCGAGGAGAGCAGCACGCTGAGCTGGGCGTCCTCGGTGCGGTGGAGCTCGGCCGCGGGATCGAGCAGGAGCGGCGCCAGCGGGCGGTCGAGCACGGCCTCAGCCCGCTCCACCACCGACCATGCCTCAGACTCCCGCCACTCCTCGCCAAGCCCCGGCCGTTGAGCCCCCTGGCCGGGAAACATGATGCCGATTGGCACGCGCAGACTCCTCCGAGTGGACGGCTGGTGGCGGTTCTGACCCCGTCCGTTCACCGTTCGTTACCGATCCTTACACGGATTTCTCCAACCTTTCGAGAACTCGGTAGTACTGTCCCCCCGTGGAGTACCGGGTGAACGCCCTGGCCGAAGCGGCCGGCGTCACCGTCGACGTGGTGCGCTCCTACCAGTCCAAGGGCCTGCTGCCGCCGCCCCGCCACCAAGGGCGGGTGGCGCTGTACGACGACCGCCATCTGGAGCGGTTGCGCACGATCCGTGAGCTAAAGGCGGAGGGGCACTCACTCAAAGTGATCGCCGCCATCGTGACCCGGTCGCCGGGCCGGGCCCGGTACCGGGAGGCGGTGCGGGGCAACGACGAGGAGGAGCTCACCCTGGCCGACGTGGCCGAGCGGGCCCGGGTGCCCACCTCGTTGCTACGCTCGCTGGAGGCCTCGGGCCTGCTCCGCCCGCTCAAGATCGGCGAGGGGCGGGCCCACTACACCGGTGCCGACGTGCGGGCGGTCCGGATGCTGCTCAGCCTGGTCGGCGGCGTGCCCCTGGAGGAGTTCATGCGGGTGGCCCGGACCCAGATCGACGCCGCCACCGAGGTGGCCGAGAAGGCGGTCAGCCTGTTCTTCCGGTACGTACGCCAGCCCCTGCTGGACTCCGGCCTGCCGCCCGAGGAGGAGGCCGAGCGGCTGGTCACCGCCTTCCGGCTCATGGTGTCCGCCGCCAACGGCCTGATCTCGTACAACATCGAGCGCATGATGCTGAACCTGGTGGAGGAGGAGCTGGAGCGTCTGGGGACGGGTGCCGAGCTGGAAGCCCTCCAGCGCGAGGTGTCGGGCCGGCGCCAGGACGCCAGCCTTGCCGGCACGAGGCGATGAGCGCCGGCGTGGAGGGCGTCGACCTGGTGGCCCTGCTGCCCCACCGGCCGCCCTTCTTGTACGTCGACACGGTGGACAGCTGCGACCCGGGCGCGTCCTGCCACGGCCGCTACCTGGTGAAGGGCGACGAGCCCTTCCTGGCCGGCCACTTCCCGGGCAACCCGGTGGTGCCGGGCGTGATCCAGCTGGAGGCGCTGGCCCAGGTGGGCGCCATCGCCCTGCGGGCCCACCCCGACTACGTCGACCGCCTCCCGCTGTTCGGCGGGGTGGAGAAGGCACGCTTCCGGCGCATCGTTCGCCCCGGGGACGAGATGCTGCTGGGCATCACCATCGACCAGCTGAGCGGCCGGGGCGGCTGGGGAAACGCGAAGGCAGCCGTCGACGGCGCAGTGGCCTGCAGCGCACGGATCTTCTTCACCTTCCCGCCGGCGGGCTGAAGGTCAGGCCGGCTTGATGTTGGCGTTCCGGTGGAAGACGTTGTCCGGGTCGTAGGTCCGCTTGATGGCCCCCAGCCGCGCGTACTTGTCCGGACCGTAGGAGGCCCGAAGGCGGTCCTCGTCGACGTCGGTCATGGCGTTGACGTAGCTGCCGATGTCGATGGAGCACGGGCGCAGGGCGTCCCACATCGACCGGACCCACACCCGCTCGGCCTGGAGCAGCTCCGGGGTGGGGCAGACGCCGATGATGAACACCGCGTACCGGGGCGAACGCCCGCCGCTGAAGGCGGTGCCGTCCTCCGGCACGTCGGAGTAGGCCCCGTCCAGGCGGTAGAAGAGGAGGAGGGACAAGGGGGAGTTCTTGGCCGGCAGGTGCTCGGTGACGGCCTGGATGGCGTCGTCGGAGATCTCGGCCAGGTAGGTGCCCTTGTCGTAGCAGTAGAACCCCCAGTCGTTGGCCTCGTCCAGCATCTGCTGAAGGGCCACGTAGGGCATCGAGTCGGCGAACTCCCACAGCGGGGGCACGGCGCCACGCAGCTGGGCCAGGGCGCCCTGGTGATCCTCCGGGGAGCCGAAGCCGACGACGAAGAGGCCGTAGCCGGGCTGGTGGTGGTGCTCGGCGGGGACGAAGGGCGCCGGCGGGGCGTTGACACCGGCGATGACGACGTTGACCTCCGGGGGCAGGGCGGGGATGACCTCGCGGGCCAGGCGGAGGACCTCGGCGCCGTCGTCCAGGGACCAGAACAGCAGGCCCACGTGGACGATCGGGCCCACCCGGTGGAGGCGGAACTCGAACCCGGTCACCACTCCGTAGTTGCCACCGCCGCCCCGGATGGCCCAGAACAGGTCCGCGTTCTCCTCATCTGAGGCACGAAGGAACCGGCCGTCGGCGGTCACCACCTGGGCGGAGACGAGGTTGTCGATGGTGAGGCCGGCCAGCCGGGTCAGCCAGCCCATGCCGCCCCCCACGGTGAGCCCGCCCACGCCCGTGTGGCTCACCAGCCCGGCCGGCACGGCCAGGCCATGGGCCTGCGTCGCGGCGTCGAGGTCCCTGAGCAGGGCGCCGCCGCCCACCTGCGCCCGCCTGGCGTCCGGATCGACGGTGACGCCGTTGAGCAGGCTCAGGTCGATGACGAGGCCGTCGTCCACCGTCGAGACCCCCGGCATGCTGTGGGCGCCGCCGCGCACGGCGATCTCCAGGTCGTACCGGCGAGCGAAGGCGATGGCGGCCACCACGTCCTCCGGGGAGGTGCAGCGGGCGATCACCGCCGGGTGACCGTCGATGTCCGCGTTCCAGACCCTGCGGGCCTCGTCGTACTCCGGATCGGTCCGGT
Organism: Acidimicrobiales bacterium; assembly: GCA_050744785.1. Lineage (GTDB taxonomy): Bacteria > Actinomycetota > Acidimicrobiia > Acidimicrobiales > JBOGHQ01. Next base: position 4,974 of record JBOGHQ010000249.1, read on the forward strand.
CGATGACCGACCCCGACATCGAGGCCTCCAGCTCCTTCACCATCACGCCGTCCACCAGACCTCCTCCCGGCGGGTGCCGGGCCCGCCGCCGCAAACCGTCGCACGACAATAGGCAGTTCACCGCCCCTTCGCCTCGGCGCCACCTGCCGTTGGCACGACGTGCCGTAGCGTGGAAGGCGATGGCCCGCCAGCTCGAGGAACTGATCGAGGAGCCGGAGGCACCGACGCCCCCGCCCGCCGCCGGCGAGGAGCCTCCCTACCTCAACCGGGAGCTGTCGCTGCTCGACTTCCAGGAGCGGGTACTTTCCCTCGGCGAGGACGAGCAGCTGCCCCTGCTGGAGCGGGCCAAGTTCCTGGCCATCTTCTCCACCAACCTCGACGAGTTCTTCCAGGTGCGGGTGGCCGGGCTGAAGGACCAGGTGGCGGCCGGGGTGGCCTCGGCCGGGCCCGACGGGCTCAGCCCCCGCCAGCAGCTGCTCGCCATCCGGGAGCGCATCAGCGGGCTGGTCGAGCGCCAGTCCCGCACCTTCCTCAAGGGACTGGTGCCGGCTCTGGCCGAAGCCGGGTTCCGCATGTGCGACGTCGACTCGGTGTCCGAGGAGGACCGCAAGCACCTGCAGAAGGTCTTCGACGACGTCTTCCCTGTCCTCACTCCCCTCGCCGTCGACCCCGGCCACCCCTTCCCCTACATCTCCAACCTGTCGCTCAACCTGGCCGTCATCGTCCGGGACCCCGTCACCACCGAGCGCCGCTTCGCCCGGCTCAAGGTGCCGCCCCTCCTCCCCCGGTTCGTCTTCCTCCCCGACGACCAGCGGTTCGTGCCCCTGGAGGGGGTGATCGCGGCCCACCTCGACGCCCTCTTCCCAGGCATGGAGATCGAATGCCATTACCCCTTCCGGGTCACCCGCAACACCGACCTCGCCCTCCAGGAGGACGAGGAGGCCGACGACCTCCTCGAGGCGGTGGAGCTGGAGCTGCGCCGGCGTCGCTTCGGCCAGGCCGTGCGGGTGGAGGTCGACGCCCGGATGTCCGCCGAGGTGCGCGAGCTGCTGCAGCGGGAGCTCGAGGTAGAGGCGGACGCCGTCTACGAGGCGGAGGGCCCCCTCGACCTCGGCGGCCTGTGGGCCCTGCACGACCTGGACCGGCCTGACCTGAAGGACGAGCAGTGGCACAGCGTCACGCCGCCGGAGCTCGTGATGCGTCAGGACGACCGGGTGGACGTGTTCGCCTCCCTCCAACAGCGGGACATCCTCGTCCACCACCCGTACGACTCCTTCACCCACTCCGTGGAGGCCTTCATCCGCCAGGCCGCCTCGGACCCGAAGGTGCTGGCCATCAAGCAGACGCTGTACCGAACCTCGGGCGACAGCCCCATCGTGAAGTCGCTCATCCGAGCCGCGGACCGCGGCAAGCAGGTGTCCGCCCTGGTCGAGCTGAAGGCCCGCTTCGACGAGCAGGCCAACATCGGCTGGGCCCGGGCCCTGGAGGAGGCCGGCGTCCACGTCGTCTACGGGCTGGTGGGGTTCAAGACCCACAGCAAGACGGCGCTGGTGGTGCGGCAGGAGGACGAGGGCATCCGCCGCTATTGCCACGTCGGGACAGGCAACTACAACCCGAAGACGGCCCGGATGTACGAGGACATCGGCCTGCTGTCCTGCGACCCCGACCTCGGGTCCGACCTCACCGACCTGTTCAACTTCCTCACCGGCTACAGCCGACAGCAGCACTACCGCAAGCTGCTCCTGGCTCCCACCCACCTGCGGGCCCGGATCATCGAGATGATCGAGCGGGAGTGCGGCGGGCCCAAGCCGGGGCGCATCGTCATGAAGGTCAACAGCCTCGTCGACAAGGCCGTGATCGACGCCCTCTACGTGGCCTCGGCGGCGGGCGTCTCCATCGACCTCATCGTGCGCAGCATCTGCTGCCTGCGCCCCGGCGTGCCCGAGCTGTCGGAGAACATCCGTGTCCGGTCCATCGTGGGCCGCTACTTGGAGCACTCACGGATCTTCGCCTTCGGCAACCCCGAGCACGAGCCCGTCCACTATTACATCGGCTCGGCCGACATGATGCCCCGCAACCTCGACAGCCGGATCGAGGTCGTGGTCCCCGTCGAGGAGCCGGACCTCCAGGCCCGGCTCAAGGAGGTCCTCGACGTGGAGCTGGCCGACGACATGCTGGCCTGGGAGCTGCACAGTGACGGCACCTGGACCAAGGTGCCCACCAACAAGGGCGTGTCCTCCCACGCCTGCCTCCAGGAGCGGGCCCTGGAACGGCTGCGGCGACGCAAGGAGGCGGACGCGGTCCCGGGCAGCGCCGACGACTCGAACACCGAGTAGCACGCCCCGATTGGGGCGAGACGGGGGGCGGTTGCCACAATGACCCCGTGGCCGTGCTCCTCGTCCGCCATGCCGTGGCCCAGCCGCGCACCCGGTGGGCCGGCGACGACCAGGCCCGACCCCTCAACGAACGGGGGCGGCGCCAGGCCGACGCCCTGGTGGGGGCCGTGGCCCAGTTTCGTATCACCCGGGTCCTGTCCAGCCCCACCGTCCGCTGCGTTGATACGGTTGCGCCCCTCGCCGGCGCCCTCGAGCTGAAGGTGGAGGAGTCCGAGCCGCTGGCCGAGGGTTGCGGCGATGAGGCGCCCAGCCTTCTCGGCGAGCTGCTGGACGAGGCCGGTGACGGCGACGGCGGCGACGTGGTGCTGTCCACCCACGGCGACGTGATCGCCGATCTGCTGGACCGGCTCGAGGAGGAGGGGTCCCGCCTCGACGACGACCGCTGCCAGAAGGGTTCGGTATGGGTGCTGGAGCGGGACGGCAAGGGGCGGCTCAGTGGCCGCTACCTGCCGCCGCCGGGGTGAGCGCGGCGGCGGGCGAGATCCGGGCCGCCGGTGGCGTGGTGTGGCGCCCGGCCGATGACGGCGTGGAGGTGCTGATCGTCCACCGCCCCCGCTATGACGACTGGTCGCTCCCCAAGGGCAAGAACGACCCCGGCGAGTCCGACGAGGACTGCGCCCGCCGGGAGGTGGCCGAGGAGACCGGCCTGCACTGCGAGATGGGCGCCCACGTCGCCGACGTGCGGTACCTCGACGGCAGCGGCCGGCCCAAGGTGGCCCGCTACTGGGCCATGCGCCCGCTGGGGGGCGTGTTCGTGCCCGGGCGGGAGGTGGACGAGGTGCGCTGGCTGCCGGTGGCCCGAGCCCGGCGGGAGCTCAGCTACGCACGGGACGTCGAGGTGCTGGACGCCTTTCGCCAACAAGCCCGGCGGAGCGGCGGCCCGTAGGCTCTGCCAACGCGACAGATCTCACCCGGCCGCAGTCCTTCTGGTCCCGAATGCGGTACCGAAACGGACCCGTTTTCGGGACCAGAAGCCGTACCCGGCGACGAGCACCACGGGGCAAGGGGCGTGGCGGTCGAGGGCCCGGGCCACCCGGCCAATGCGGCGCCGGCCCAGGCGGGGTGGCCGGGAGCCGATGACGATGAGGTCGGCGCCTCGCTCCCGGGCCGTGGCGGCCAGGACCTCGGCCGGCGCGCCGGGCCGCACCGTGTAGTCGGCGGCCACGCCGGCGCTGCGCAGGGCAGCGGCGGCAGCGGCCAGGCGGTCCTCGAGGCCGGCCGGCACGGGGCGGCGGCCACGGGTGGGTTCGCCGCGGACCAGCACCAGGCGGGTGCGGCCCGTCACTGCCCGCTGGCGGGCCTGGGCCACCACGTCCTCCACGTCCTCGCCGACCCCGATCACGATGGTGGAGGTCACCGAGTTGGGCGCACCACCCACACCCACGGTGCCCACGGCGGCCGCGTTCGGGTCCCGCAGCGCGGTGGCGGCCAGCGGCGTGGGCCGGGCCGCGGGGGCGTCCACGAAGCAGGCCAGCGCGCCCCCCGATGCGCTGCCCGGCGTCCACGTCTTCATCCCAGATCCCTCCCACCCGGCCCCGTTCGTCCCGGTCGCTCAGCTAGATCCCCTTGCGGCCCGGTTCGTACACGAAGGTGGCCGCGCGGGCAGAACGCCCTAGGCTGAGCGGTCGCAGATACGGAAAGGAGACGCCGTGGCGCTGAACCTGAACTCCGTCATGCTGGGCTCAGAGGACTCCAAGGCCCTGGCCGGCTTCTACACCCAGGTACTAGGGAATGCGAACCCCGACTGGTCCGACGAGGCCAACGGGTGGTTCGGCTGGCAGGTGGGCAGCACGGGCCTGGCCATCGGCCCCCACAGCGACGTGAAGGGCCGCAGCACCGAGCCGGCCCGGGTGATGCTCAACCTCGAGACGGCCGACGTGGCGGCCGAGTTCGACCGCATCAAGGGCCTCGGTGCCGAGGTGGTCGCCGAGCCCTACGAGCCTGGTGCCGGCATGGTGATGTGCACCTTCGCCGATCCCGACGGCAACTACTTCCAGCTCACCTCGCCCTGGCAGGAGGCGGCCCAGGCCTGATGCCCCACGGGCGGGAGCGGTCAGCCGTCGAGGGACGCTGGCACGCTGGGGTCGGACGCCGCGATGCGGCGCAGGCGTTCGACCGCGCGCCGCGCCGCAGGCTGATTGGTGACCCCGGCCCGCGCCCGGCGGGCCGGCGCACTGACCAGCGGATCCCCGGGTCAGGGGCTGGACAGCAGGTCGGCGGCCATGGTGGCCACCGCGCTGCGTTCGCCCTGGGTGAGCCGGATGTGGCCGAAGAGCCGGCCCCCACGACCACCGCCGAACGCCGCCGTGAGTACCGACATGGCGTTGGTGTCGGCGGAGAGGAAGGGCGCGTCGATCTGGCTGGTGTCGCCGGTGAAAACGACCTTGGTGCCCTCGGCGGCCCGGGTGAGCACCGTCTTGGCCACGCTCGGCTCGAGGTTCTGGGCCTCATCGACGATCACCCAGGTGCCGTGCATCGAGCGACCCCGCAGGTAGGTGACCGACTCCATGGTGAGTCGGCCCTCGGCGGTGATCTGGGCCAGCGTCTCGTCGGCCACCGCCTTGCGCCGGCCGTCGCTCATGGCCACGACGGCATCGTGGATGGCACCCATCCACGGGCCCAGCTTCTCCTCGATGGTGCCCGGCAGGTAGCCCAGCTCCTGGCGACCCACCGCCACCACAGGCCGGAAGATGGCCATGCGCTCGTAGCGCCGGGCGGTGGGGTGGTTCCACACCTGCTCCAGTCCGGCCGCGATGGCGAACAGCGTCTTGCCGGTGCCGGCCGGGCCGTCCAGGGCTACCACCGAGACCTCGGGGTCCAAGAGCAGGTCGAGTGCCATGCGCTGCTCGACGTTGCGGGGGCGCAGGTCGAAGGCTTCCTGGTTCTGGCGCAGCAGCAGGAGGTGCTCCCCCCGGCGCCGGGCCAGGGCTGACTGCTGCCCGGCCCGCAGGACGGCGAACTCGTTCTCCTGTACCGCGTCGGCCCCGTCGACCTCGTCCACCGCCACCTGGCGCTCGGCGAAGAGCCGGTCGATCACCGGCCCGCCCACGCCGGTGACGGTGTGCCACCCGGGGGAGCCGGCCGCCCGCCCGTAGGCCGACACGGGCACGAACTCCTTGGCGGCCAGCCCCAGGTGGGCGGCCTTGATGCGGAGGGCGGCGTCGTTGGAGATCACCTCCACGTCGGCCCCGCCGAGCTGCAGGCCCAGGGCGGCGCCGATGATGCGGTTGTCCGGCGAGGCGGCGTCGAGGTAGTGCTCGCCCAGCAGCGTGTGGTTGACGCCGTTGAGGACGATGGCCAGCGTCCCTCCGTGGGCCAGGGCCACTGGCTCGGCCAGCGACCCGCCGGCCCCCACCCGCAGCGACTCGATGGTCCGCAGGGCCTGCCGGGCGGTGTGCCCCACGCCGTCGGTGCGGTTCTTCAGCCCGTCCAGCTCCTCCACCACGGTGAGGGGCACCTTCAGGGCGCAGCCCTCGAACTGGTGGAGGGCGCCCGGGTCGGCCACCAGCACGGAGGTGTCCAGCACCACCGTCTTGGTGAGCAGGCCGGCGGCGGCGCCCGGGGCCACCCGGATTTCTGGTGCGACCGCCACCTCTGTCAGGCCTGCCGCCTGCCGCCCGGGCTCATGCGGGCACCACCATGCCAGCCCCGACCCCACCCATGGTGGACCCCCGCCGCCGTTCTGGTCCCGGGAACCGAACTTCCGAGCTCAGCAGCCGGACTGCGGATGCTGAACCCGGAAGTTGGGTGAACCGGGGCGCGCAATACATCCTCGTCGGAGAGCCCGACAGCATCTCGAAGACCATCGGGTGGCCGTCAGGGGAGGCGCAGCGCAGCGCCCTCCGCCTCCAGCAGGGCCCGCTTGCGGTCGGTCCCCCAGCGGTAGCCGGCCAGGCTGCCGCTGGATGCCACCACCCGGTGGCACGGCACCAGCAGGGCCACCGGGTTGGCGGCGCAGGCGCCGGCGACGGCCCGCACCGCGGCGGGGTGGCCGATGGACCGGGCCACCTCGGTGTACGAGCGGGTCTGGCCCCGGGGGATGGCCCGCAGCGCCTGCCACACGCGGAGCTGGAAGGCGGTGGCCCGCACGTCGAGGGGCAGCCCGGCGCCCGCCCCCGGCTCGCCGTCCACCGCCGCCACCACCTGGGCGGCCGCCTCGGCGAGGGCGCCGTCGTCACGCGCCGTCGTGGCAGCCGGGAACTCCCCGCCCAGCCGAGCCTCGGCGTCACCGTCCACGAAGCGCACCGCACACACCCCCTCGCCGGTGGTGGCCACCAACACCTCGCCGAGCCGGCTGGCCACCACGGTGTACGCAATGCGCTGGGCGGCACCGCCCCGGCGGTAGGCGGACGGCGTCATTCCCAGGCCGGCCCGGGCCCCCTCGTAGAACGCCCGGCTGGACCCGTAGCCGGCGCCGTAGATGGCGTCGGTCACCGGGGCGCCGGCCCGCAGGCCCCGGCGGGCCCGCTCCAGGCGCACCTCGGCCCCGTACTGGCGGGGCGTCATCCCGAGGAGCCGCTTGAAGCTGCGGCTGAGGTGGGACGGGCTCATCCCCACCCGGGCGGCCAGGTTGGCCAGGGTGGGGGCCAGCTCGTCGTCAAGCTCCAGGAGGCGGCAGGCGGCCGCCACCGCTCGGGCCGCCTCGGTGGGAGCCGTGCCGGTGGCACGGGGCCGGCACCGGCGGCAGGGCCGGTACCCACCCGCCTCGGCCTGGTCAGGGCCGCCGAAGAACTCGACGTTCTCGCGCCCGGGCCGCCGGGACGGGCACGACGGGCGGCAGTACACCCCGGTGGACCGCACCGCGTAGACGAAGCGCCCGTCGGCGGTGGCATCGTGGGCCACCACCGCCCGCCACCGCGCCTCGGCGTCCACCGCGCCGACGGTACGGCAGGGCGGCGCAGCCGGCCATCCGTATCGCGCCCTCGTACCGGGG
>JBOGHQ010000250.1:0-3589 GCA_050744785.1 Acidimicrobiales bacterium
CCACGGCCGTCGCCGGCGCCGGCGCCACCATCCAGCAGGTGGTCACCGGCGGGCCGGAGGGCGACGTCCACTACTGGGTCCGGGTCTCGGACACCGGGCTCGAAGCCGGCCCGGGCCAGGCCGACCGGCCGGACGCCACGGTCACCCAGTCCTACGAGACGGCCGCGGAGGTGAGCCAGGGCCGGCTCGGCGTGGAGGACGCCATCCTGGCCGGCCGCATCCGCCTGTCGGGCGACGTGGCCCTCCTCGTCCGGCACCAGGCCGCGCTGCAGGGCGTGGCCGGCGCCTTCGACCAGGTGCGGGACCGCACCACCTACGAGTGATGCCGGCCACCCGCCCCCGGGTGCCGGGATGGCACCCCGACCCCGAGGACCCCGCCTCGCTGCGGCACTGGGACGGCCGGCGCTGGGGCAGCGAGCGCCGGCCCCGTCCGTCGTGGGCCCCGCCCGCCCCCGAGGGGCCCGACGATCCCGAGGGAGGAGGCGGCGGCGGCCGGGGCCGCTGGTGGCTGGTGGCCTCCGTGGCCCTGCTCCTCGGGCTGGTGGTGGTGTCCGCGCCGGTCTGGCTCGGCTCCGGGCCCGACATCCCGCCCCGCAGCGTGGCCGACACCGGGTTCACCACCGAAGCCGACAGGATCTGCGCCCGCCGCCTCCCGGCCCTGCGGGAGCAGCGACCCGAGGCCCGCGAGGACACCGGCACCGACGAGGCCTTCGCCCGCCGCATCGACGCCGCCGCCGACGGGCTGGAGAAGCTGGTGGCCGATCTGCGGGCCGTGCCGGTGGCCCCCGGCGACGGCGACGCCGGCGAGGTGGACGGCTGGCTCGACGACTGGGACGCCTACGTGGCGGTGGGCCGGCGCTACGCCGAGCGCACCCGGGCCGGCGACGACGACGCCAGCAACGACGCCCGGGCCGAGGCCGCCCCCCTGGAGCGGCGCATCTTCGTGTTCGCCCGGTCCAACGACATGGACGCCTGCTCGCTCTGAACCCCGTTCTGGAGTACTAGGTCACCGAAACGGTGACCTGGTACTCCAGACGCCCGGAGCGTGGGGCGAGACGGGGCCGGGCTGGGACGGTACGCTCGACGGGACCCCGCACGGGGAGGCAGAAGGGAGACGCGGTGACGTTGGCCGAGGTGATCGACGACCACTTCCTGACGCGGTACCGGGAGCTGCTGGACGCGGAGGACGCCGCCTTCGACGCCCTGGAGCACGCCTACGAGGAGGGGGACCGGGCCCACTTCGAGCACGACCTGGCCGCCTGGCAGGCGGCCATCGAGCGGAAGCTGGCCTACGTGCGCCGCCTGGGCGTGGTGATCCCGGACCGCAACGGTTCCGACGTCATCAGCCCGCCGCTCGCCGCCTCGTAGCGCCGGCCCTCGCCGGCCCCTTCTCCATCGAGGCCACGGCGTGGCCCTCGTGGGCCAGCAGCCAGCGCTTCATGTCGAGGCCGCCGCCGAAGCCGCCCAGGGACCCGTCGCCGGCCACCACCCGGTGGCAGGGGACCACGATGGCCACCGGGTTGGCGCCCAGGGCCCGCCCCACGGCCCGGGCCGCCGCGGGGCTCCCGGCGGCGGCGGCCAGCCGCCCGTAGCTCGTGAGGGCGCCGGCCGGGACCTCCCGCAGGGTGGTGAGGACGGCCTGGCTGAAGGGGGTGAGGGCGCTCAGGTCCACCGGGAGGGCGTCCACGGCGCGGAGGTCGCCGGCGAAGTAGCCGGCCAGCGCGGCAGCCACCTCGACCACCGGCTCGCCGCCGACCGTGGCCGCCACCCCGTCGTTCTCGACGGCGAGGACGGGCCGGGGGCCGGGCAGGTCCAGGAGCCGCAGCCCGGCCGCCGAGGTAGTGACCGCCACCGGCCCGAGGGGCGACGGCTGCACCCACGAGGCCGCCCTCACGGGAGAAGGTCCTCCACGTCGGCCCGCTCCGCCAGCAACTCGTCGGTGGTGAGCCGGAGCCGGGCCGAGGCCGCCTCGTCCAGGCGGAACCCCTCGACCACCGTCCACTGCGACCCGTCGCTGCGCACGGGATAGCCGAACTGGAGCCCTTCGGGGACGCCGTACTCGCCCCGGCTGGGCACGGCCAGCGCGGCGTTGTCGCCGGACGGCGTGGGGAGCCGGATGCTGCGCACCGAGTCGATGACGGCATTGGCGGCCGACCCGGCCGAGGAGGCACCCCGAGCCTTGATGATGGCCGCCCCCCGCTGCTGCACCGTGGTGATGAACTCGCCCTGCAGCCAGTCGTCGTCGGCGATCACCTCGGGCGCAGGGCGGCCGCCGATGGTGGCGTTGGGGGCGTCAGGGTACTGGGTGGCCGAGTGGTTGCCCCAGATGGCCACGTTGGCCACCTCCGTGACGGGAACCCCGGCCCGATGGGCCAGCAGGGCCCGGGCCCGGTTCTGGTCCAGCCGGGTCATGGCGAACCACCGCTCGTCGGGGATCTCCCGGGCGTTGCTCCGGGCGATGAGGCAGTTGCTGTTGCAGGGGTTGCCCACCACCAGCACCCGCACGTCGCCCGCGGCCGCCTCGGCCAGGGCCCGCCCCTGGGGGCCGAAGATGCCGCCGTTGATCGTGAGCAGGTCCCGCCGCTCCATGCCGGCCTTGCGCGGCACCGAGCCCACCAGCAGCGCCCAGGACACCCGGTCGAAGGCCACCTTGGCCTCGGCCGTCACCTGCACATCGGCCAGCAGGGGGAAGGCGCCGTCCGCCAGCTCCATGGCGACGCCCTCCAAGGCGGGGAGGGCCGGCTCGATCTCCAGCAGCTGGAGCACCACCGGCTGGTCGGGGCCGAGCAGCTCGCCGGCCGCGATGCGGAACACAAGGGCGTAGCCGATCTGGCCGGCCGCCCCGGTGACGGCCACCCGTACCGGCGGTCGAAGGTCCTGGGCCATGCCCGCGAAGACTACGTGGCGGGCTGGCCCTCCTCGTTCACCACTCGGTGCCGAAGTCGGCCGGGGCGGGCGTGGCGGCGCAGTCGTTGGCCGCCAACCCGGGGCCGGCGCCGGCGACCCGCCGCATCCAGAAGCACTTCCCGGGCCCGCTCTTGGCCCCGAGCAGGACCCGTGTCGTCGGGGGAGTCGGTGGCGGGCAGCAGCTCCACGTAGACCACGCCGCCGGACGGCGTCAGGGCCGCCAGCACCTGGGTGTAGTCCATCGAGCTGTCCACGGCCGAGAGCTCCAGGACGTCGTCGGTGTAGCGCTGCTCGTCGGTGAAGAAGATCTGCTCGGCCAGGAGATCCCGTTGCGCCCTTGCCCTGGGCGGTCCGGTCCTGGGCCTTGGTGCGGGCCCCGAGGAAACTGCGGGACGGCGATGGCGAGGAGGATGGCGATGACCACGACCCGCCCTGACCACGCCGGCATGCCCGTCCGTCGGCGGAAGGGCGGCCGGGACTTGAAGGTCGGGCGCCCGAACCGTCACCAAGCGGTCCGGAAGTCCCCCGCCCCGGGCGGCCCTGCGCAGTCGTTGGCGGCGAACCGCGAGCCCTCGGCGGTGGCTGTGGTCCGGATCCAGAAGCAGCGGCCCGAGCTGCTCTTGGCGCCCACCAGGACGGTGTCGTCGGGGAGCAAGGTGTCGGGCAGGAGCACCACGTAGAT
>JBOGHQ010000251.1:0-2274 GCA_050744785.1 Acidimicrobiales bacterium
GGCCCGGACCAGGAGGCGGGACGGCGCTCATGCCGGTCCGGCCAGGACGGGCCTTCCCAAGGCCCGCCACCCCACCGCCGCCGCACCCACCAGCGGGCCGGCCGGGCCGAGGCCGGCGGGGACGATCCGGGTGCCGCGGGAGAAGGCCAGCCGGGCCGAGCGGTCCAGCTCGGCCTGGGCGGCGGCGAAGAAGGGATCGCCGAACCCCAGGGCCACCGACCCCGCCACCACCGCCAGGCGCAGGTCCAGCAGGTTGGCCACCGACGCCACGGCCCGCCCCACCAGGGTGCCGGCTCTGGCCACCGCCTCCGGGCCCGCCTCCTCGGCAGGCCGCCCGGTGGCGGCCGCGATGGAGGGCCCCGACGCCTCGGCCTCCAGGCAGCCGCGGGCGCCACAGGCGCAGGGCCGCCCGCCCGGCTCGACGATCACGTGGCCGATGTGGCCGGCGTTGCCGGCCGCCCCGTCCAGGAGGCGGCCGCCCAGCACGATCCCACCGCCGATCCCGGTGGACACCACCATGGCGATGAAGTCGGCCACGCCGTGGGCCGCCCCCCGCCAGCCTTCACCCAGGGCCAGGGCCTTGGCGTCGTTGTCCACGTGGGTGGGAAGGCCGGTCGCCTCGGCCAGGCGGGACCGCAGCGGGAACCCCGACCAGCCGGGGATGTTGAGGGGGGAGACCTCCTCGCCGCCGGGCGCCATGGGGCCGCCGCAGCCCACGCCGCAGACCACCTCGTCGCCGGTCCGGACCTGGACCACCACGCCGAGCAGCGCCGACCACAGCTCCTCGGCGTCGCCGGCCGGCGTGGGCACGCGGGCCGACCGTTCCACCGCGCCGCCGCCGTCCACCACGGCGGCGGCCATCTTGGAGCCACCCACGTCGATCGCCAGGGCCCGCGCCACGCACCGGGACCCTAAACGGCGCCCTCCTTCTGCCGAAAGACCGGCGGTAGGGTGGACGGACCGGACCCGGCACGGGGAGAGCGGCGTGGTCAGACAACGAGCGTCCGCCAACGTGTCGACCATCGCCGACGGGTTCCAGGCGATCGTCGACAACGTCGAGCGGGTGATCCAGGGCAAGACGGAGGCCATCCGGCTGGCCGTCACGTGCCTGGTCGCCGAGGGCCACCTCCTCATCGAGGACGTCCCGGGCGTGGGCAAGACCAGCCTGGCCAAGGCGCTGGCCGCCACCCTGGGCTGCTCGTGGCAGCGCATCCAGTTCACCCCCGACCTGCTGCCGTCCGACGTCACCGGCGTGAACGTCTACAGCCGGTCCAACGGCGCCTTCGAGTTCCGCCCCGGCGGCGTGTTCGCCCACATCGTGCTGGGGGACGAGATCAACCGGGCCTCGCCCAAGACGCAGTCGGCCCTGCTGGAGGCCATGCAGGAACGCCAGGTCACGGTGGACACCACCACCTACGCCCTGCCCCATCCGTTCATGGTGATCGCCACCCAGAACCCCATCGAGCACGAGGGCACCTACCCGCTGCCCGAGAGCCAGCTCGACCGCTTCCTCATGCGGATCCCCATGGGGTACCCGGACCGCCAGGCCGAGATCCAGATGCTGGACCGGCACGGCGGCGTGGACGCCGTCCACGTCGAGGAGCTGCAGGCCGTGACCACCCCCGAGCGGGTCGTGGCCATGACCGAGGCAGCCCGCGCCGTGCACGTGGCCCCCGGCCTCAAGGCCTACCTGGTCGACCTGGCCGAGGCCACCCGCCGCCATCCCGCCCTCGCCCTCGGCATCTCGCCCCGGGCCACGCTGGCCCTCCAGGGCGCGGCGCGAGCCCGGGCCGCCTCGGCCGGGCGTGAGTACGTGGTGCCCGACGACGTGAAGCAGCTGGCCGGGCCGGTGCTGGAGCACCGCCTGGTGCTCACGCCAGAGGCCGCCATCGCCGGCGTCTCGGGGGCCGACGTGCTGACCCAGGTGCTCGGCACCGTCCCGGTGCCCGCCGGCCGCGGGGGGTAGGGCCGAGGAGTGCTCACCCGCCGGGGCTGGCTGGTGCTGGCCGGCGCGTCCGTGCTGGCCTTCGGGGGGAGGCTGCTCGGGATCGTCGAGCTGTACATGCTGGCCGGCGCCGCCGCCGCGCTGGCGATCGGCGCCGTCGTGTTCGTGCGCCTGTCCCGGTTCGACCTGGAGGCGGCCCGGGAGCTGCGCCCGGCGAGGGTCCACGCCGGCGGCAGCAGCCGGGTGGAGCTCACCGTCCGCAACCTGGGCCGGCGCCGCTCGCCGGTGCTGGCCGCCCGCGACCCGTTCGACAACGGCCGGCGCTGGGC
>JBOGHQ010000252.1:0-17080 GCA_050744785.1 Acidimicrobiales bacterium
CGCGCCGACGGTGGCGGGCGTGAGCTCAACCGCCGCCAACGGCACCTACAAGGCGGGCGACGTCATCCCCCTGACGGTGACCTTCAGCGAGCCCGTGGTGGTCACCGGCACGCCCACCCTGGCCATGTCGACCGGTGCGGTCGTGAGCTTCACCAGCGGCAGCGGGACCGACACCTTGACCTTCGACTACTCCGTCGCCTCCGGTGAGAACAGCGCCGACCTCGACTACGCCTCCACCACCGCCCTGGCTCTCAACGGCGGCACCATCGGTGACGCGGCCGGCAACGGCGCCGTCCTCACCCTGCCCGCTCCGGGCGAGGCCGGCTCCCTGGGCGCCAACAAGGCCATCGTGATCGACACCACCGCGCCCACTGTTACCGGGGTGACGTCGCCGACCGCCGACGGCTTCTACAACGCCGGCGACGCCATCTCGATCCAGGTCGAGCTGAGCGAAGCGGTCACGGTCACCGGCGCGCCCACGCTGTCGCTGTCCTCGGGCGGGACGGCCACCTACGCCAGCGGCAGCGGCACCGACACCTTGACCTTCGACTACACCGTCGCCTCCGGTGAGAACAGCGCCGACCTCGACTACGCCTCCACCACCGCCCTGGCTCTCAACGGCGGCACCATCGGCGACGCGGCCGGCAACGGCGCCGTCCTCACCCTGCCCGCTCCGGGCGGGGCCGGCTCCCTGGGCGCCAACAAGGCCATCGTGATCGACACCACCGCGCCGACCTTCGACTCGATCGAGGCCGCCATGGGCAGCACCACCGTGACGGCCACCTTCAGCGAGCCGCTGGCCTGCGGCTCGGTGAGCGAGGCCGACTTCCTCGCCACTGTCGCCGGCAACCCGGTGGCGGTGACCGGCGCCGCCTGCATCGGCGGCTCCGACGCCACCATCGACCTGACACTCAGCTCGGCCCCGCTGGGCGGGGCGACGGTGGTGGTGGCGCTGGTCGACACCACCGGCAGCGTCACCGATCCGGCCGGCAACGCCGCAGCCGCCGTGCAGCGCAGCACCACGGCGAGCACCGACGTCACCGTGACGATCGACCAGGCCGGCGGCCAGGCCGACCCGGACAACACCGCACCCATCGACTTCACCGTGGTGTTCAGCGAGAACGTCACCGGCTTCGGCGACGCCGACGTCACCGTGGACGGAACCGCCGGCGGCACCAAGACGGCCACCGTGACGGGCAGCGGCACCACCTACAACGTGGCCGTGAACGGCATGACCACCTCCGGGACGGTCACAGCCGCCATCGTGGCCGGGGCGGCGGTGGACGGCGACGGCAACGCCAGCGCCGCCTCCACGTCGACCGACAACACCGTGACGTGGGACGTGGTGGCGCCCACCACGGCGGTCAGCGACGCCGATGGCCAGGCCGACCCGGCCAACACCTCTCCCATCGGCTTCACCGTGGTGTTCAGCGAGCCGGTCACCGGCTTCGGTGACGCCGACGTCACCGTGGGCGGTACCGCCGGCGGCACCAAGACGGCCACCGTGACGGGCAGCGGCGACACCTACAACGTGGCCGTCAGCGGCATGACCACCACCGGCTCGGTGACCGTCTCGGTCGGTTCCGGGGTCGCCACCGACGCGGCCGGCAACGGCAACACGGCGTCCAACACCGGGACTGTGACGTGGGACGTCACCGCCCCCACCGTGACCATCGACCAGGCCGGCGGCCAGGCCGACCCGGCCAACACCTCGCCCATCAACTTCTCGGTGGTGTTCAGCGAGAGCGTCACCGGCTTCGGCGACGCCGACGTCATCCTGGGCGGCACCGCCGGCGGCACGCTGGCGGCGTCCGTCACGGGCAGCGGCACCACCTACAACGTGGCCGTGAGCGGCATGACGACGGACGGGACCGTGATCGCGTCGGTCACCGCCGGCGCCGCCACCGACGCCGCCGGCAACCCGAGCGGCGGGTCGACGTCGACCGACAATACCGTCACCTGGGACGGCACCGCCCCCACGGTGACGGTGGACCAGGCCGCCGGGCAGCCCGACCCGGACAACACGGCCCCGGTCAACTTCACGGTCGTGTTCAGCGAGGTCACCACCAACTTCGCCGATGCCGACGTCACCATCACCGGCAGCGCGGGCGGCACCAAGTCGGCCACCGTCACGGGCAGCGGCACCACCTACAACGTGGCCGTGAGCGGCATGACCACGCCCGGCACCGTGGTCGCCTCGCTGAACGCCGGCGTGGCCACGGACTCGGCCGGCAACGGCAACCAGGCGTCCACGTCCACCGACAACACGGTGGACTGGGATGCCACCGCACCGACGGTGACGGTGGCCGCCGCCGCCGGCCAGGCCGACCCCACCAACACCGCCCCCGTGAACTTCAGCGTGGTGTTCAGCGAGCCCGTCACCGGGTTCGCCGACAACGACGTCACCGTGGGCGGCACCGCCGGCGGCACCAAGACGGCGACGGTGACGGGCAGCGGGACCACCTACAACGTGGCCGTGAACGGGATGACGTCGGCGGGCACCGTCACGGTGTCCATCGGCAGCTCGGCCGCCGTCGACGCGGCCGGCAACGGCAACACCGCCTCGAACACGGCCACCGTGAACTGGGACGCCACCGCGCCCACCCTCGACCACATCGAGGTCACCTACGGCAGCCCCAACGTGCTGGTGGTGTTCTCCGAGCCGATCCTGTGCTCGTCGGTGCTCCCCGGTGACTTCCTGGCCGCCATCGGCGGGTCGCCCACCTCGGTCAGCTCGGCCACCTGCTCCGGCGGCTCGGACGCCGGCATCGACCTGGTGCTGGGCGGCTCGGCGGCCGAGGGCCAGTCGGTGACGGTCAGCCTGCTGGCCGGGACGGTGACCGACGCCGCCGGCAACGGCGTCACAGCCGCCAGCCGCACGGCGGCCAGCCTGACCTTCAGCGCCGGCAGCACGGCGGATGGCGCCACCGTCGGCCCGGGCGAGGCCACCTACGAGGTCACCGCCACCGATGGGGGCACCATCGCCGGCCTGGTGGTCCTGCTGGACGGGAGCGGCCCTTCGAACACCCCGGTGTGCGCTGGCGTCGGCACCAGCTCGGCATCGTGCACTTACGACGCCACGCTCCTGGAGCCGCTCCCCGGCGCCCACACGTTCACCTTTACCGCCACCGACAACGAGGGCAACGTCACCACGACGACCCGGACGGTGACGGTGAACCTCTAGCCCGCCGAGCATTCTGGTCCCGAAAACGAGTCCGTCTCGGTACCGTTTTCGGGACCAGTTCGGCGTCGGGCCGGTCGAATCGCCCCATCGCCCGGTCGTACCTGACAGACTCTCTGCGATGCCCCTCCCGCTGTCGTTCCGACCCTCGCTGACCCTGCGGGGGCGGACGTTCAAGGGGCTCCGGGGCTGGGCGGGCAAGCCCCTGCACCCGCCCCTCACCGACATCCCCGTCGGCGCCTACATGCTGGCGCCTGCCTTCGACGTGATCTCCTTCATCGGCCAGGACGAGCGATGGGCGCGCGAGCTGTACCGGGCCGGCACCTTCACCCTCGTGGGTGGCTTCCTGGTGGGGATCTTCGCCGCCCTCACCGGCTTCTGGGACTGGCTGAAGTCCACCCAGAAGGGGACCCAGGCCCGCCGCACGGTCAACGCCCACGCCTGGACCATGGTCAGCGTCACCGTCCTGGTGCTCGTCGACATCGTGCTGCGCTGGTTCGTCTACGAGTGGGTCCAGCACACGCCGGGCCGGGTGATGGTGGTGTCGCTGGCTGTCGCCGCCCTCACCATGGTGGGGGGCACCATCGGCGGCGGGCTGGCCTACGACTACGGCTTCAACGTCGAGACCTCAGGCGACCACCCGGTCTGGCACGAGTCCGACGTGGACGTGTTCCCAGGCGACCACCCGGCAACCTGATCGCCCTCACGCCTCGCTGTCGGTGCCGGCAATGCCCTCCCGCTGGGCGCGGGTCAGCGTCGCCACCACCAGGTCGTAGGAGTCCTCGACCATGGCCGCCAGCTCATCGTCGGCGAGGGAGCCGTCGACGGTCACGGTGTTCCAGTGGCGCTTGTTGAGGTGGTAGCCGGGGCGGACGGCGGTGTGAGCGGCCCGGAGTGACTCGGCCAGGGCCGGGTCGCACTTCACGCTCACCTCGAGGGGGTCGGCCCCGAGGGCGGTGATGGCGAAGACCTTCCCGGCGACCTTGAACACCGACGTCTCGTCGCCCCAGGGAAAGTCCTCGCCCGCCCCGGGCAGGGCCAGACACCGCCAGCGGAGCTGGTCGGGGGTCATGTCCCGATTCTCCCTCGTCCCGGCCGCCGGGACGTACCATCCGCGGTGTCGGAAGGGAGGATGGCATGGACGAGCTCGTGGGGCTGTACCGGCAGGCGTTGGAGGGCTTCGGTGCCCGGGTGGCCGCCGTGAGAGACGACCAGTGGGAGCGGCCCACCCCCTGTGCCGACTGGAGCGTGCGGCAGCTGGTGAACCATGTGGTGGGGGAGAACGCTTGGGCCGTGCCCCTGCTCGCGGGCCGCACCATCGCCGACGTGGGCGACCAGCTCGACGGCGACCTGCTGGGCGCCGACCCGGTGGCGGCCTGGCAGTACACGGCAAGCCCCGCCGTAGCCGCCGCCTCCGCCGACGGCGCCCTGGAGCGCACCGTGCACGTCTCCTTCGGCGACATCTCCGGCCGGGAGTACCTCTCCCAGATCACCACCGATCACGTGGTCCATGCCTGGGACCTGGCCCGTGGCGCCGGTGGGGACGAGGCCCTCGACCCCGAGCTGGTCGCCTTCGCCTACGAGTACATCGAGCCCCAGGTGGAGGGGTGGCGGGCGGCGGGCGCCTTCGGGCCGAGCGTCGATGTGCCCAAGAGCGCCAGCCTTCAGGACCGCCTGCTCGGGCTCACGGGCCGCCAACCCTGAGGTCGTCCTCCGAGCTTTCTGGATGTTTTGGCCCGCTATCCGGACCAAAACATCCATAGAGTTGGGGTACCGGGGTGCAGTCAGGCGGCCCGGAAGGCCTCGGCCTCGGCCGCGTCGTAGTCGCCCGTTGCGGCGCGGGGGTAGCGCCGGCGCAGGGCGGGGGCCCCCAGGGCGACGGCGCAGGCGGCCAGGCTGGCCGCGCCGCACACGGCCAGGCCGACCCGGGCGCCCCACTGGCCGGACACGAAGCCGAGCAGCGGCGCGCCGATCGGCGTGGTGCCGAGCAGCACCTGGCCGTAGAGGGCCATGACCCGACCGCGCATGGCCGGCGAGGAGTTGAGCTGGAGGGTGGCGTTGGCACTGGCCAGGAACAGCATCACCAGCACACCGGCGCCGAGCAGCACGATGGCGACGCCCAGCGGGGTAGGAACGGCCGCGGCCACCATGGTGAACATGCCGAAGCCGGCACCGGCCAGCACCAGGAGCCGCCAGGTGGGCCGTGCCCGTCCCGCCACCATGAGTGCGCCGAGCAGGGAACCGAAGGCGGTGACACCGGCCAGCGCGCCGTAGAGCCGGGGCCCGCCGTCGAAGGTGTAGCGCGCCATGAGGGGGAGGACGACCTGGAGGTTGAGGCCGAAGGTGCCCACCACGGCCACCAGCAGCAGGGTGGAGCGCAGCAGCTTGTCCTGCCAGACGTAGCTGAAGCTCTCCCGGATCTGCCCAGGTCGGCGGCGCCCAGCACGAGCACCGTCCTCGGCCGGCTCCCGGTACAGCTCGTCTGGGCGCATGGCCACGAGGGCGGCGATGACGGCGAGGTACGAACCAGCGTTCACCAGGAAGGCCGAACCCACACCTGCGGTGGAGATCACCACTCCCGCCAGGGCTGGTCCGATGAGGCGACCGGCGTTGAACATGGCGCTGTTGAGGCCCACCGCGTTCGGCACCTCGTCGGGCCCCACCATCTCGACCACGAACGACTGGCGGGTCGGCATGTCGACGACGAAGACCATGCCCAGGAGGAAGGCCATGACCTCCACCATCCAGAGCCGCACGGTGCCGGTGGCGACCAGCCCCCACAGGGTGAGGGCCAGCAGGCCGGCCACGGCCTGGGCGGCCAGCAGGACACGGCGCTTGTCGAAGCGGTCGGCCACCAGGCCGCCCCACATGCCGAACAGGAGCATGGGCAGGAACTGGAGGGCGACGGTGATCCCGAGGTGGACCCCGCTGTCGGTGAGGTTCAGCACCAGCCAGTTCTGGGCCACGGTCTGCATCCACGTCCCCGACACCGACACCAGCTGGCCGGTGAAGAATAGGCGGTAGTTGCGCACCCCGAGCGACCGGAAGGTACGCCGGGTGACGTGGCCCACTGCGGCCCGGGGCCGGTCGCCGAGAGAACTGCGGATCAGGCTCACTCCGGACCGTCCACCAGCCGGTCGAGGGCGTCGGCGGCCCTGACGAGCGCCTCCCGATCGGCAGGTGACAGCCGCCGCAGTTGTTCGGCCAGGTAGGCGTCCTTGCGCAACCGGCGCTGGTCCAGCAGCGTGCGGCCCTTTGCGGTGAGCTCCACGCGGGCGACCCGCCGGTCGAGGTGATCGACCGAGCGCAGCACCAGTCCGGCCTCCTCCAGCGAGGCCACGATCTTCGTCATGGTGGGGGGCCGGACCAGCTCGACGGCGGAGAGCTCGCCCAGGGTCAGGGCACCCCGGCAGGCGAGGGAGGAGAGCGCAGAGAGCTGGGAGGCGGTGACGTCGTCCCTGGCGGTGGTGCGGAGCCGCCGGGCCAGGCGGGTGACCGACAGCTGGAGCCGGGCGGCCAGTTCGTCGTGGGGTTCACGTTCCGGCGCTGCGGCGGAGTTGGCCACTTCGGCGCGCTGGACGGTCACAAGCTCCATGTTCCCCGTCAACTAGTTAGTTCAGCAAACTATTTCTTCCTCGCAGGGTCGGGCAGGGCCATGGCATGCTGCCCGCGCCAATCTCCGAGGAGGTCCGAGGTGCGCGGTCGGCCGAAGCAGTTGGTGTCCGTCGTGGCGGCGGCCAGTCTGGTCGGCGGTGGGGTCGCCTTGGCGGCATCGCCGCGGAACAGTTCGGCAGGTACTGGCCCGGGGGATGCCAGCGCCGGCGCGCCCGCGGCCCGCCAGGACCGGTTGTCCAAGTCCTTCGGCGCGCTGCCACTGCGCTTCGAGGCCAACCGCGGCCAGGCCGGCGACGGCGCCGACTACCTGGTCCGCGGCAACGGGTACTCGGCCGCGGTCGGCGCATCGGGCCTCTCCCTCTCTGTGGCGGGGGCCGCCGCGGACAGCACCATTCACATGCGGTTGGCCGGCGTGGACGAGTCGGCGTCCCCTCGCAACGGTGAGCAGCTGCCCGGTGCGAGCAACTACCTCCGGGGCCGCGATCCGGCCGGGTGGGTTCTCGGTGTCCCCGGCTTCGGGTCGGTCTCCTACCCCGGCGCCTACCCGGGCATCGACGTCGTCTACCGGGGCGCCAAGACCGGCCTCAAGTACGACTTCGTGGTGGCGCCGGGCGCCGATCCGGACCGCATCCAGCTGGCCTTCGACCGGCCCGCCACCGTGGACGCCGAGGGCGACCTGGTGATCGACACGCCGGCCGGGCCCGTGCGGCACGAGCGCCCCGTGGTGTACCAGGAGGACGGAGGCCGGCGCCGCCCGGTGCAGGCGCGCTACGTCGCCACGGCCGCGGGCAACAGCACGACCGTGCGGTTCGAGCTGGGCCGGTATGACCCCAGCCGCACGCTGGTCATCGATCCCGCAGTGGTGTACTCCACCTTCATCGGCGGGCCCATCGGCGAGGGCGTGAACGGTGTCGCTGTGGACGGCGCCGGCAACGCCTACGTGGCCGGGTCGACCACCTCTCCCGACTTCCCGATCACCCCTGGTTCGGCCCAGACCACCAAGGGAGCCGGCACCAGCGACGACGCCTTCGTGGCCAAGTTCAACCCGGCCGGCAGCGCCCTCGTGTACTCCACCTTCCTGGGTGGCGGGTCCGCCGACACGGCCAACGCCATCGCCATCGACGGCGCCGGCAACGCCTACGTGGCGGGCACCACGTCGTCCACCAACTTCCCGCTGGCTGGCGCCTTCCAGGGCACCAAGGGAAGCGACTCCGACGCGTTCGTGACCAAGGTGAACCCGGCCGGCAATGGCCTCGTCTACTCCACCTACCTGGGCAAGACCGGGATCGACCTCGGTATGAGCATCGCCGTCGATGCCGGCGGCAGCGCCTACGTGACCGGGTCGAGCGCGTCGGCCGACTTCCCCACCGCCGCACCTTTCCAGGGCACCAAGGGCGCCGGCACCGACGCCTTTGTGACGAAGTTCGACGTGGCGGGTTCGGCCCTGGTCTACTCCACGTTCCTGGGCGGGGGCGGCGCGGACATCGGCAACGGCATCGCCCTCGATGGCGCCGCCAACGCCTACGTGGTGGGCACCACCGCTTCCGCCGACCCGGCGCCGTTCCCCACTGCGGCCGCGTTCCAGGCCACCAAGGCAGCCGGCAGCGACGCCTTCGTCACCAAGCTGAACGCGGCCGGCGGCGCCCTGGTGTACTCCACCCACCTCGGTGGGGCCGGGGCCGACCTGGGCCGTGGCATCGCGGTGGACGGCTCCGGCGCGGCGTACGTCATCGGTACCACCCCCTCCACCGACTTCCCCGTGGCTGCCGCCCTCCAGGGCACCAAGGGAGCCGGCCCCGAGCCCGACGCCTTCGTCACCAAGCTGTCCGCGGCCGGCGATTCGCTCGCCTATTCCACCTACCTGGGCGGCCCCGAGTCCGAGACGGGACAGGCGGTCGCCGTCGATAGCACGGGCAGTGCCCACGTGTCCGGCATCACCAGCTCCGAGCTCTTCCCGGTCGAGCGGCCGGTGGCCCGCATGGCCGGCAACTCCGAGGCGTTCGTGGCCCGGCTCCAGCCGTCGGGGTCATCGTTCATCTACTCCACCCACTACGGCGGCCTCGGTTCCGAAGAAGCCCGGGCCATCGCCGTCGACGCCTCTCAGGCCACCTATGTGGGCGGTCTCACCTCCTTCGCCCGGGTACCCGAGTACTTCCCGACCATCAACGCCTTCCAGCCCACCTTCGGTGGCGGCTTCGTGGCGGGGACGCCCAACTCCGGCGATGGCTTCCTGGCCAAGTTCGGCCCCGACGCCCCGGGCCGGCCCCTGGTCACCCGCGTCACGCCCCGCGGTGGCGACACCGGCGGCGGCGCCACCGTGGTGGTCAACGGCGTCGGCTTCAACGGGGCCAGCGCGGTGCGGTTCGGCGACACCGCGGCCCGCAGCTTCACGGTGGAGTCCGACACCCGCCTCACGGCAGTGGCACCCACCCTGGCCGAGGGCATCCACAAGATCACCGTGTCCACCCCGGGCGGCACCTCCCCGGGCAACCCGGTGGCCGACTTCTGGGCCGGCGAGGGCTCGTGGGCCCTCACCGGGTCGCTCAACACGGCCCGCTCGGCCCATACCATCACCCTGCTCAACAACGGCAAGGTGCTGGTGGCCGGCGGCCGGGTGAGCGCCGGTGCCAACCAGGCGCTGGCGTCGGCCGAGCTGTACGACCCGCTCACCGGCACCTGGAGCACCACCGGCTCCATGGCTCAGGCCCGGTGGTCCCACACCGCCACCCTGCTGCCCGACGGGCGGGTCCTGGTGGCCGGCGGCACCTCGAACAACACCACGCCGTCGCTCGGCTCGGCCGAGCTGTTCAACCCCGACACCGGCACCTGGAGCCCGGCCGCCAGCCTCAACGGCCCGCGGGCCCTCCACGCCGCCACCCTCCTGCGTGAGCCCGGCTGCGCGGCCCACTGCGGGAAGGTGCTCGTGGCCGCCGGCCGGCCCGTCGCCAACGCCAACACGCTCAACACCGCCGAGCTGTTCGACCCGGCCCGCAACGTGTGGGAGACCACCGGCAACCTCAACGAGGCCCGGTTCCTCACCGAGATGGTCCAGGTCGGCGACGGCCGGGCCCTGATCGCGGGCGGCTTCGGCCCCACCGACACGGCCGAGACCTTCAACCCGGCCGACGGCACCTGGTCCTTCACCGGCAACCCCATGCGGGCCAGCAAGGCCCGGCCCACTGTCACCCGCCTTCCCGACGGCAACGCCCTGGTGAACAACGGGTGGGCCAGCGGCCCCGTGCCCCTGTCCGACGTCTTCGACTACAGGACCAACCGGTTCGTCCCGGCCGGCACACCCAAGACCCACCGGTGGAACGCCACCGCGGTGCTGCTGCCCAACGGCCGGGTGCTGGCCCTGGCCGGCGGCGTGGGGGGCTACACGGCCGACGTCTACGACCCGAAGTCGAACACCTTCCGCTCCGGGGGCTCGCTGCAGTTCCAGCGGGGCGCCTCCTCGGTGAGCCCGGCCGGTCCGGGCGGGACGGCGGTCGTCCTGTCCAGCAGCACCACCGAGTTCCAGGCCGACCCACGGGTGTGCGGCCAGCACTGCGGCAAGGTGCTGATCGTCGGCAACACCGACGAGCAGGCGAGCGAGCTCTACACGCCGGCTGCTGCGCCGGGCGGCCCGGGCTACTGGCTGGTCGCCTCCGACGGCGGCATCTTCGCCTTCGGCGACGCCCAGTTCTACGGCTCCACCGGCGCCCTCCGCTTGAACCAGCCGATGGTGGGCATGGCGGCCACGCCGGGCGGCACGGGCTATCACCTGGTGGCGGCCGACGGCGGCATCTTCGCCTTCGGCGACGCCCAGTTCTACGGCTCCACCGGGGCCATCCGGCTCAACCGCCCCGTGGTGGGGATGGCCCGGACGCCGAGCGGCAGGGGCTACTGGCTGGTCGCCTCCGACGGCGGCATCTTCGCCTTCGGCGACGCCCCGTTCTACGGCTCCACCGGCAACCTGCGGCTGAACCAGCCCGTGGTGGGAATGGCGGCCACGCCGAGCGGCAAGGGCTACTGGATGGTGGCGGCCGACGGCGGCATCTTCGCCTTCGGCGACGCCCAGTTCTACGGCTCCACCGGCGCCCTCCGCTTGAACCAGCCGGTGGTGGGCATGGCGGCCACCATCACGGGCAAGGGGTACCGGCTGGTGGCGGCCGACGGCGGCATCTTCGCCTTCGGCGACGCCTCCTTCCACGGCTCCACGGGGGCCATCCGGCTCAACCAGCCCATGGTGGGCATGGCCGCCACGCTGCCCCCGTCGACCTCCGGCTACTGGCTGGTGGCGGCCGACGGCGGTGTGTTCGCCTTCGGTGAGGCTCGCTTCGCCGGATCCACGGGGGCCATCCGGCTCAACCGGCCCATGGTGGGCATGGCCGCTGCGCCACCCGCCGGCTGAGCCGGGCCGCGTCCGGCCTCCGACCCCCCAGGAAACTGCCAAATCCGTCCTTCAGCGCGCCTCCGCTCGTGCCGAAATCTGGGCAACGGGGACGGAGAGAATGAGGAAGGTCAGACGTGCGACACACCGCCCCGCAGGGCGCAGACCCGACACCGGCCACAACTGAGCAGCCGGTGATCAGCGTGCTCCTCGTGGACGACGACAGCGACGTGCGCGGCCTGATGGAGGTCATGCTCGGCGACAACGACCACTTCTCGGTCGTGGGTCACGCCCGGGACGGGGCCGAGGCGCTGCGACTGGCCGATCTGACCCGGGCCCAGGTGATCGTGCTCGACCTCCACATGCCGGGCATGGACGGGTACGCCGCCCTCCCCCGGCTGCGGGCCATGCTGCCGAAGGCCCGGATCGTGGTGGTGTCCGCCTTCCCGGACCCCTACACCCTCCTTGACGCCGTGCAGCGGGGGGCCGATGGGTACATCGACAAGAGCCGGGTCTGGTCCGAGCTGCTGCCCACCCTTCACAGCCTGTGCGAGGTGGACGGGGACTGAACCGGGCCCGCCGGCGGCGCCCGTTCCGGCGTCACCTACGATCGGGCTGTCGCCCCGCCCACGGTCCGCCTCCGGTTCTCTCCATCGCCCACCGGCTATTTCCACGTCGGCGGGGCCCGCACCTCCCTCTTCAACTGGCTCATGGCCCGTAGGGAGGGCGGGGTGTTCATCCTGCGCATCGAGGACACCGACCTCGAGCGCAACCGGCCCGAGTGGGTGGACGGCATCCAGTCGGCCATGCGCTGGCTGGGCCTGGACTGGGACGAGGGGCCCTACTTCCAATCCCAGCGGGCCCACCTCTACTCGGAGGCGGCCGAGCGGCTGGTGGCCGCGGGCCAGGCCTACCACTGCGACTGCACCCGGCCGGTGGTGGAGGAGCGCACCAAGGACCGGGCCACGCCGGGCTACGACGGCTACTGCCGGGACCGGGGCCTGGGCCCCGGACCGGGACGGGCCCTCCGGTTCAGGGTGCCCGACGAGGGGAGCACCACGGTCGTCGACGTGGTGCGGGGGGACCCCACCTTCGAGCACGCCAGCATCGAGGACTTCGTGATCGTGCGGTCCGACGGCAGCGCTCTGTTCGTGCTGGCCAACGTGGTCGACGACATCGACATGGGCGTGACCCACGTGGTGCGGGCGGAGGAGCACCTGCCCACCACGCCCAAGTACGTGCTGCTGCACCAGGCCCTGACCGACCGACCCCTGCCCGTCTTCGCCCACGCACCCGTGCTGGTGGACGAGCGGCGCCAGAAGCTCTCCAAGCGAAGGCACCGGGTGGCCCTGGAGGACTACCGGGACCAGGGGATCCTGCCGGAGGCCATGCGCAACTACCTGGCCCTGCTGGGGTGGTCGCCGTCAGGCGACCGGGAGATCATGACCATGAAGGAGCTGATCGCCGAGTTCCGGTTGGAGGACATCAACTCCTCGCCGGCCTTCTTCGACGAGCGCAAGCTGCTCCACTTCAACGGCGAGTACATCCGGGCCCTCGCCCCCGAGGAGTTCGTCAGGCGCAGCGCGCCATTCCTGGAGCGGGGCCCGTGGGCGCCGGACGACTTCGACCCGGTCGCCTTCGAGGCCATCGCCCCGCTCGTCCAGGAGCGGGTGAAGACGCTGTCCGAGGTGCCGGGGATGGTCGACTTCCTGTTCCTGCCGGCCGCCCCCGTGGACGACAAGGACTGGGACAAGCGGGTGGTCCGGGGCCCGTCCGCCCGCGAGATCCTGGGCGAGGCCCTGGATCGCTACGCCGGCAGCGAGTGGGACGCAGCCACCCTCCACGATGTCACCGAGGCCATCGGCGCAAGCCACGGGCTCGGGCTGGCCAAGGCCCAGTTCCCCGTCCGGGTGGCGGTGACGGGCCGGGGTGTCGGGCCGCCCCTGTTCGAGTCGCTGGTCGTCCTGGGCCGGGAGCGCTCGCTGGAGCGCCTCCGCGCCGCCCTGGACCGGCTGGGGGAGTAGCCGCCTCCCCCGTGGTGCGCCTGGCGATCCGCGTGGGGGCGGCGCTCATGGCGGCCCTCGTGCTGTACCTGGCCGTCACCTTCGTGCAGGTGTGGCGGGCGTCGCGCCGGGACCAGGCCCGCCAGGTCGAGGCCATCGTCGTCCTCGGTGCGGCCCAGTACGACGGCCGGCCCTCGCCGGTGCTCCAGGCCCGCCTGGACCACGCCGCCGACCTCTACGAGCGGGGCCTGGCCGAACGGGTGGTCGTCACCGGCGGCAAGCAGGCGGGCGACCGTGTCACGGAGGCCACCGTGTCGGCCGACTACCTGGTCCGCCAGGGCGTGCCCGAGTCGTCGATCCTGCGGGAGGTCAAGGGTCGCACGTCGTGGCAGCAGCTGGCTGCCGCCGCCCACTTCCTGCGGGACCGAAGCATCACAAAGGTCCTGCTGGTCTCCGACGGTTTCCACGCCGCCCGCATCGCCGCCATCGCCGACGAGCTGGGCCTGGAGGCCTACACCTCGCCGGCGCCCGGCTCGCCCATACGGGGCGTGCGCAAGGTCACCTACGTGGGCCGGGAGACCCTGGCTGTGGCGGCCGGAAGGCTCCTCGGCTTCCGCCGCATGGCCGGCATCCGCATCGTGACGTCTTCGGAACGGGCCCTCGCCGCTTTCTGAACCCCCTCAGGTCCGCAGGCCGGACCTGAGGGTGCAGCGACAGCCCGGAACGGCGTCGACCGGCCAAGCGCTCCTCGGCTAACCTGCCGGGACGCCCATTCGGGGGTGGTGTAATCGGCAACACAACAGGTTCTGGCCCTGTCATTGGGGGTTCGAGTCCTCCCCCCCGAGCTGCCGCCGGCCGGAAGCCGGCGGTTTTGGCCCCATCGTCTAGAGGCCTAGGACACCACCCTCTCAAGGTGGCGACACGGGTTCGAATCCCGTTGGGGCTGCAAGGAAAACTAGCTGCTCAGAGGCCAATTTGGGTCACGGACGTAGGCTGAGCCAGCCTCTAGACATACGAGCTGGACATACGAGGCCCCAAAGGGGTGCGGCTCCTGTGCAGTCGGCTGTGCCGTCGGCGCCGCCGACCTGATCGTGCCCACGCCGGGGCATTGGGGTGAGCGAAGGCCATGTGGGCCGGGGATGAAGTTCACAGGGCGGTCGCCTCGCGGAGGACCGCATCGGCCTATCGTCGAAAGTCGTCGAGGTGTATCCGGTCGCCGCGCTGCGAGCGTGGGCCATCGCGAACCTGTCCTTCTTACGATCTGCCGCCCGCTGCTCGAGCACTACCGACGTCCCTCGGTGCCCAATGCCACGGCCTAGTGAAGAGCCTGCCCTCCGGCTCAGGAGTGGCCCATCCCTGTCCTGCCAGGCACCCTCGCCGAGAAGCAAATTTGGCCCTTGACAACGATAAGATAAGAGCATCGCGAGCGGGCGGGCGACCCGCACGAGCTTGTCCCGAGGGGTCACCCGCCACGTCGCCGTCGTTACCGTGCACCGCATCGGTGCCGTAGTCGGGCGGGCCGCCCGCTTCCGCCGCGAGGCTCTTGTGACGGGTGATCCGGCGTCGTTATGTGCGCCCCTGCGAGTTCCTGGGCGGACCCGAGCCGTCGATATGTGGCGCGGCAGGAGCCGTCAAACGAATGGGCCGGACGGTGGGTGACTATAGGGACCAGTCGATGGGGTGCTCGGGCCGGTAGCTGCAGAACCGGCCGGTGCGGATCGAGGCGTCGAGGTGGGCAGCGAGTTCTGGGTGCACGTCGCTGAGTCGCTTGAGTGAGTTGCGGATCCTTTGGGTGACGGCCTTGCGTGCGCGTTCCCCGGGGTCGCCGATCGTTCGGGCGCGGCCGCCGAGACCGCTGGCTGCGGCGAGTTCGCTGGCGATGATGTCCATCTCGGCCCGAGCAGCTTCGGCGCGGGCGAGGTCGGAGTTGGCCTCGGCTTCTTCGAGGTCGTCGCGCAGGACGATCAGGCGGGCGCGGTACGCGGCGCGGGCACGGTCGTCCAGCGCCACCTCCGTGGCACCAGCTCGCAGCACTGCCGTGCGGGTGCGGGTGCGGGCGTCGGTCGCGGTAGCCGGCGGGTCGGTGACGGCGATGAGGTCGGCGACGTGCAGTTCGTGTCCCGGTCGCAGGAGAAGCGTGGCGATGTCGCGCAGGCCTTTGGTGTCGGCGACCCGGACGGTTGTGCCACGGTAGGTGAGGGTCCAGTACTCGCCGTCGAGACGGAACACATTGTGTGACGGAGGCGCCGCAGCGGCCGTGCCCACCGATGCGGGATCGTGCACCGCTGTCGACGCGTAAAGCGCGCTGGCTTCTTCGAGTGTCGCGTGACTGGCGCCCTCGTCGCCGAAGGCCAGTAGCGAGTTGCGGAAGTCGTGCAGCGTCTGGGCGACGAGGGCTGGCGCGCCGCAGGCACGATGTGCCTGTAGGGCCTCGTCGAACCACGCTTGGGCTTCGGCGCGTCGGCCGAGGACGGTGGCGACTATGCCGAGGGGGCGTGCCATGGATCCGTAGCAGGCGGCGCCAATGGCGTCGACGGCGAAGCGCGCGTGGTGCGGTCGGATGAGTTCCTCCAGCCGCTCGGCGGCGGCGTTGTGGCGGAGATGGCCGCAGGTTTCGGCGGCGTAGGTCATGGCGGCGAGCCATACGGCGTCGCGGGGGAACTCGGCGAAGTCGTGGGCGGTGAACCGGTCGAGGGCTGCTCTCGCCTGGGTCGGGCGGAGTTCAGGGGCGATCAGCGCGACCCAGAAGTCCTCGCCGTAGATGCCATCGGCCAACACGAGCTGTTGCGTGAGGCGGTCGGCGGCTTCCTGCCTTCGGCCTTCCTGGCGCAGCGTGTTCCAGGCAAGAACGTCGGCGTTCAGGGCCGCGTTGTGGCTGCCTGCGCGGCGGCCGATCGTCGCGGCGGCGCGCTGACGCGCCCAGACGACGTCGGCCCGGCCTTCCATCAACGCTCGCATGCCCCGCCAAAGCGGGACGTACCACTGGTAGAGGGGCTGGCCGATGCCGTCGGCCACCAGCTCGTAGCGGTCGATCTCGGCGTCGACACCGGTGATGTCGCCGCGTTCCAGGAGGGCGACGAGGCGGTTGCGCCGCCCGAGGAGCTCCATGCCCCGGTCGCGGCTCGATTGCGCCAGGCTGGTGATCTCGGTGGCGGCGTCGAGCCGCTCGTCGATGTGGTCGGGACCGGCGGTTGCGTCGCAGCGTGCCGCGAGCGCGTAGGCGAGGGCGCGTGGGTCGTCCACGGCACGCGCCATGGCGACGGCGTCGTCGGCGAGTTGGAGTCGTTGCGGGCCCGGTTCGGCGAAGGTCAGCGCGACGGACTGGCGCGCCATCACCCAGGCGCGGAGTGCGGATGGCTCTGAGGGAAGTGTGGCGAGTGCTTCGTCGAGCAGCGTGAGTTGGGCGTGGTCGAAGAGGCGGACTTCGAACCCGTCGAGGCCGGAACCGAACCCGAGCGCGGCGCGGGCGAGGAACTCCGGGCTGCTGTCCCTGCGCGCGTGCTCGGCCGCGGCGCCGAACGCCTCGCGTGCGCCTGTGATGTCGCCGCTGCGGAGTGAAGCGTCGCCGAGCGCCAGCAGCAGGGGAAGGCGGGATGTGTCGCTACCAGTGAGGTCGAGTGCCGACAGAGCGTTCCGGAAGTGCGCGGCGGCCCCCTCGTAGGCGAACTGCTCGACGGCCCGACGCCCGGCTCGCTCGGCGTAGAGCGCGGCCTTGCCGTCCTCGACTGCCGGTGACCCGGCGAGGAAGTGGTGGGCAAGCTCGGCCAGCGGCGGCTCCGTGCCACCGGCGGCTTCCAGCGCCTCGGCCACCGCCCGGTGGGCCTGCGCCCGGCCCGGCAACGCCAGCTGGTCGTAGAGCACGTCACGGATCAGGGCATGCGTGAACCCGAACGCGAGGTTGCCGTGCTC
>JBOGHQ010000253.1:0-2675 GCA_050744785.1 Acidimicrobiales bacterium
GCGAAGCGCTCCCAGCAGCCCCGCTGGCCGCAGGGGCACGGCGGGCCGTGAGGGTCGATCACCATGTGGCCCAGCTCTCCGGCGAACCCGTGCGCGCCCCGCAGGACCTGGCCGCCGGCCACGATGCCGCCGCCGATCCCGGTGCCCAGCGTGGCCAGCACGGCGTGGGAGCACCCCTTGGCCGACCCCAGCACCGCCTCGGCCCACCCAGCGCAGGTGGCGTCGTTGTCGACCCGGACGGCCGTGCCGGGGAAGCGGGCCCGCAGGGTGCCGGCCACGTCGATCCCCTCCACACCGGGCAGATTGGGCGCGAGGGCCAGGACACCGTCCACGGTGACCAGACCCGGCACACCCACGCCGAGGGCCGGCGCCGGGCCGAGGACCTCGACCACGGCGGCGAGGGTGTCGAGGATGGCGGCCTCGCCCAGCGGCGTGGGCAGGCGGTGCTCGGCCAGCATGGCGCCGGAACCGTCCACCGCCACCCCGAGGCACTTGGTGCCCCCGAGGTCGATCCCTATGGACGCGGTCTGGGTCAGAAGCGTAGGAGGGCGCCGATGCACCCCAGTACGTCGAGGTCGGGGTTGCCGACCACGACCTCGATCCGGCACGACTGGGCCAGGGCGTCCTCGAGCGCCTCCTCCACCACGTCGTCGACGCGGGCCATGGTGGAGCTGGGGCAGACCGGGCAGGCCGGCCCCCGCACTGCCAGGTGGCCGCAGGTCGGGCAGCGCCAGCCGGGCGCCTCGTAGCCGTCGGACACCAGCAGGGTGTCCACCCGCCGCTCCACCAGGGCCGACAGCACGCCGGGCAGGCCGGCCACACCGCCGTTGCCGGCGCCCACCGCGTCCCGGAGCCGGGCCACCTGGGCCGCCTCCTTGGCCCGCTCCACCTGCTGCTCCACCTCCAGGGCGGCTTCGGTGATGGTGGCGTCGCTGGAGTTGACGGGCAGCTTGATGCGGGCTGCGATGCGGTCCCGGAGGTAGGAGTGCACGAGGCGCTCCAGCTCCTTGGCGATCTCGTCGGGGGCACCGATGACGAGGTGGTCGAGGTCCTGCTCCTGGAACACCGAGAAGGCCACGTCGGCGGCCCGCTTGAGGTGATGGTGGGCGGCGTCGGCGCTGTGGTCTCGGACGTGGTCCTTGTCCCAGTCACCCCGGTCGTCCTCGTGCCGGGGCAGGCTGTCGAACAGCTCGCTCTTGTCCACCAGCTGGCCCAGCTCGAACACGAACATGCGGGCCCGCTGACGGTCGGCCAGCAGCACGCCGAAGCGCTCGTTCTCCTCCAGCACCGTTTCCAGCTGGCGGATGTGGGGCGTGGTGTTGACCACCAGCTGGTTGCGCACGCCCACGGGGAGCTCCAGCACCTCCCACAGCCCGGACCGGGCGCACGAGAACAGGGCCAGGCCCCGGGTGCGGCTGCGGTCGATGCCGCCCTTCACGTGGTGCTCGATGCGGCGCAGGTCCTCGCCGTCGGGGCGGTGGCCGTTCTGCCCCTCGCGGGCGTAGCGCAGCAGCGCCTCGAGGTGCAGCTCGTAGTCGCGGGGGCGCACGAAGCGCCGGCCGTCCACGTCGAGGTACACCGACACGACCGGGGCGTCACCTCCCTTGAACGAAGCGAGCGAGCGGATGACGTCCTGGTTGAGTGCGGTCACTCCACCTCCGGGATGGTCTCCGAGGTCCTCAGCAACCCCGATGGTACCCCGCCGTCAGACCCGGTCCCTCGGGCCCTTGGCTCGGGACGGGAACGTGCCGTGGCGGGCGCCCCACAGACCGGCCAGGCCCTGCCCCCACATGGGGGCCAGCACGCCGAAGGCGACACTGCTGTTGGGACGGACGCCGGCGGCGGTGAGGGCCACCACCACCTCCACCGCCAGCGACCCCAGCAGGTGGCGGCGTACCGCGGTGGGAGCCCCGGACAGGAAGAACAGGCCGGCGAGGAACAGCTCCTCCCGGCGGCTGCGGTGGGCCGCCTTGAGCAGGGCGGCCGCGAACGCGACCGACCCGCCCGTGAAGAGGACCAGCGAGACGGCCAGCAGCACCACGCCGGCGTCCTTCACCGCCACGGCCACGGCGGCGGCGACGGTGAGGGCGGCCGTTCCCGCCCACGAGGCCTTCACGATGTCGGCGCCGGTCATCGGTCGAACGAGCGCAGCACGCCGTGGAGCCGGGTGGCCAGCCTGTCGTAGGAGAACTCGGCCACGGCCCGGTGGCGGGCGGCGCGGCCCATGGCCGAGCGGAGGTCGTGGTCGTCGAGGAGGCGCTCGAGGGCCGCAGCCACCTCCCCCTCATCGGCGGGGTGCCGGACGACGAGCCCCGTCTCGCCGCCGGCCACCGCCTCGGCCGCGCCACCGCTGGCGCCGGCCACCTGGGGCACGCCGCAGGCGGCTGCCTCCAGGAACACGATCCCGAACCCTTCCTGCTCCAGCCCGCCCCAGCGGGAGCGGCACGGAGCGGCGAACACGTCGGCACAGCCGTAGACGAGGGGCAGGCGCTGGTCGGCCACGCCGCCCAGGAAACGCACCGCCGCCCCCGACCGCTCGGCCAGCCGGCGAAGGCGGGGCAGGTCCCGGCCGGTGCCGGCCACGGCCAGCACCAGGCCCGGGCGGCGGGGGGCCAGGCGACCGGCGGCCCGCACCAGGACGTCCATTCCCTTGCGGGGCACCAGCCGGCCCAGGC
>JBOGHQ010000254.1:0-4146 GCA_050744785.1 Acidimicrobiales bacterium
CGGGCCTCGGTGGCGGCGCCGGCGAGGGTGGCCAGGTCGTGGCGGCGGAGTAGGTCCTTCACCTCACCGAGGGCGCCGGGCACCATGGAGAGCTCTCGCACGCCGAGGCCGACCAGGGCGGCGGCCACCTCGGGGTCGCTGGCCGTCTCGCCGCACACGCCCACCCAGCACCCGTGCTGGCCGGCGTTGTCGACCACATGGGCGATGAGGTCGAGCACCAGCGGCTCGCAGACGTCGGTGAGCTCGGCCACCTCGGCCACCAGCCGGTCGACGGCGAACAGGTACTGGAGCAGGTCGTTGGTGCCGACGGAGAAGAAGTCGACGTGGGGGGCGATGCGGCCGGCGGCCAGTGCGGCTGAGGGCACCTCGATCATCACGCCCACCTCGACGCCGTCGAGGGCGACGCCCTCGTCGCCGGCCACCCGCTCCAGCTCGCTGCGGGCGGCCACCACCTCGTCGACCCGGCTCACCAGCGGGAACATGATGCCGGTGACGCCGCCGCCGGGCCGGTCGCGGTGGGCCCGGAGCAGCGCTCGTAGCTGGTCCTCGAACAGCTTGGGCCGGCGCAGCGAGAGCCGGATGCCCCGAACGCCGAGGGCCGGGTTGGGCTCCTGCTCCCGGGCCACGAAGGGCAGGGGCTTGTCGGCGCCCACGTCGAGGGTGCGGAACACCACCCGCCGGCCGGGGAAGGCGGCCAGCACCTCGCCGTAGTAGGCGGCCTGCTCGGCCACCGACGGCTCGGTGCGGCGGTCCTGGAACAGCAGCTCGGTGCGGACCAGGCCGGCTCCCTCGGCGCCGGCCGCCACCGCCTCGGCCAGGTCGTCGCGCCCGGCCACGTTGGCCACCAGCTCCACCTCCACGCCGTCGGCGGTCCGGCCCGGCTGGCGGGCGGCCCCCTCCAGCTCGACCCGGCGGGCCGACTCCTCGGCGGCCCGGGCCCGAAGGGCGGCCAGCACGCCGGCGTCTGGCTCCACGTGGACCTCGCCGGTGCGGCCGTCCACCGCGACGAGCGACGCGCCGGCCGCGACCGTCAGGACGCCGGCCGCCCCCACCACGGCGGGGATGCCGAGGGTGCGGGCCAGGATGGCGGCGTGGCTGGTGGGGGAGCCGGTCTCGGTGACGATGCCGGCGATGCGGTCACGGGGGATCTCGGCCGTCTGCGAGGGCGTCAGCTCCCGGGCCAGCAGCACCGACCGCCCCTCGGGGAGGTCGTAGCCCCGCCGGGTGCCAGACAGGATGGCGACCACCCGGCCGCAGACGTCGTCGAGGTCGGCGGCCCGGGCCGCCATGTACTCGTTGGTGGAGGCGGCCAGCAGGCGGCGGAAGGCGCCGAAGGCGGCGGCGACGGCCGAGACGGCCGAGCGGCCGGCGTCGATGAGCGTGGCGGCCTGCTCCTCCAACTCGGGGTCCTCGGCGAAGGCGGCATGGGCCTCGAAGATCTCGGCCTCCTCGCCGGCCACCGACCGCATCCGCTCGGCCATGGCGTGCAGCTCGGCCGAGGCCTGGACGAGGGCCTCGTGCAGGCGCGCCTTCTCGGCGGCCGGCGGCCCGGCCGGGCCGGGGTCCAGCACCTCGGTGGCCGGCGGCTCCACCACGAAGGGCGGGCCGATGGCGACACCGGGTGCCGCCCCATTGCCTCGCAGGCCGGCGCTCATGACGGATCGTGCTCCCCGAGGCCGGACTCCACCAGGGCGACCAGTGAGGCCAGCACGGCGTCGGCGTCCTCGCCCTCGACCTCGATGGTGACCTGGTCGCCGTTGTGGCAGTCGAGGGTGAGCACCGACAGCACCGACCTGGCGTTCACGGTCGTGCCGTCCTTGCTGAGCCGCACCTGGTGGCCGCTCTCGCTGGCCGCCTGGGCGAACACCTTGGCCGGGCGGGCGTGCAGCCCGGTGGGGTTGGCGAGGGTGACCGTCTGGCTAGGCATCGGCGGTCACCACCTGCTGCGGCTCCGCCCTGGCCGCCGTCTCGCCGCCGCCCCGCAGGTCGACCGGCTTCTCCGGGCGGAGGGACTTGAGGGCCACCACCAGGGCGGCGGTGACAGCGGTGCCGACCAGGCCGGCCACCACGTAGCCGAGCTTCCCGTCGATGAGGCCCACCACGAAGATGCCGCCGTGGGGCGCCCGGAGCTGGGCGTCGAAGGCCATGGACACGGCGCCGGCCGTGGCTGAGCCGGCCATCAGGGACGGGATGACCCGCAGCGGGTCGGCGGCCGCGAAGGGGATGGCGCCCTCGGTGATGAACGACATCCCGAGCAGCCACGCCGACTTGCCCGACTCCCGCTCGCCCTCGCTGAACAGCCTGGGGCGGAGGGTGGTGGCCAGGGCCAGGCCGAGGGGCGGTGTCATGCCGGCGATCATGACGGCGGCCATGACGGCGAAGTTGCCGGAGTCGAGCGACGCCAGGCCGAAGGCGTAGGCGGCCTTGTTGACGGGGCCGCCCATGTCGAACGCCATCATGGAGCCGATCAGCAGCCCGAGCAGCACGGCGTTGCTGCCCTGGAGGTCGGTGAGCCAGTCGGTGAGGCCGGACTGGGCGTCGGCGATGGGGTTGCCGATGACCAGCACCAGCAGGGCGCCGACGACCAGCGTGCCCACGACGGGGTAGACGAGCACGGGCATCATCTTGGCCAGCGGGCCCCGGACGTGGATCCTCATCAGGGCCATGACGACGGCGCCGGCCAGGAGGCCGCCGGCGATGCCGCCCAGGAAGCCGGCGCCCAGCTCGTTGGCGATGAGGCCGGCCACGATGCCGGGGGCGATGCCGGGCCGGTCGACCATGCCGAAGGCGATGTAGCCGGCCAGGATCGGCACCAGCATGCTGAAGGCGACGGCGCCGATCTTGAACAGCAGGGCACCGAAGAGCAGCTTGGAGGAGAACACGTCGCTGATCGCCGGCCACTCCTCGACACCGGTGACCCGGGTCGCGCCGCCGATGGCGAAGCCGAGGGCGATCAGGATGCCGCCCGCCACGACGAAGGGGAGCATGTAGCTCACGCCCGTCATCAGCCAGATGCGGAACTGCTCGGCGCCCGAGGCGCCCTCCGGTGCGGAGGCCTTCATGGGCGCGGCTGGGAGGCCGTCGGTCCCGGCTCCGGTGCGCACCGGCGCCGAGGCGGCGGCCTCCTCGGCCTGGGCGACGACCTCGCCGGCGTGGTCGATGGCCCGGCGGGTGCGGACCTCGACGCTGGGCAGGGCGTCGAAGCGGTCGCGGTCCCGCACGCCGGCGTCCACCGCGAAGATGACGGCGTCGGCGGCGGCGATGGTGGCGGGGGAGAGTCCCGGCCCGCCGGCGGCGCCCTGGATCTCGACCTCGATCTCGTGCCCGGCGGCCCGGGCCGCGACCTCGAGGGCCTCGGCGGCCATGGCGCTGTGGGCGATGCCGGTGGGACAGGCGGTGACGGCGACAAGCTTCACTGGATCTGCTCCTTCAGGATGGAGACGACCGCCTCGGCGCTGGGCGCCTGGCGGAGGGCAGTGCGGAACGACTCGTGGACGAGGCGGCGGGCCAGCTTGGAGAGGACGGTGACGTGGACGTCGTCGGCCCCGGCCGGGGCCGCGATCAGGAACACGAGGTCGGCGGGGGCGTCCTCGGCGCCGAAGTCGACCCCGCCGGGGACGGTGGCCACCACGACGCTGGGGACGGTGACGCCGGCGTGCTTGGCGTGGGGGATGGCGATGCCGGACTCCATGCCCGTGCCCCCCGTCTCCTGCTCCCGGGCCCACACCGCCGCCACGAACCCGGCCCGGTCGGTGAGGCGCCCGGCGGCTTGGAGGCAGTCGGCCAGCGCCTCGATGGTGGAGCGGCGGTCGGTGGTGGCCAGCCCGAGGGCCACCAGGTCGGTGGTGACGAGCGAGTCGATGGCGAAGGTCATGGACATCTCCGTTCAGGGGGTGGTGGTGGACAGGACGAGACTGCAGGGAGGGCGGACGGCGACGGCGGTGAGGTCGATCAGGTCCGGGCCGGGGACGGCCGTGCCCGGGAGCGCAACTGCGGCGGCGGCCCAGGCCACGCCGGCCCGCAGGGCGTCGATCCCGCCACCGCCGCCGGCCAGAAACCCGGCCAGGAGGGTGTCGCCGGCGCCGACGTCGCTGCGGGCGTCCACCGGCGGGGGGACGACGAGGGCGGGCTCGCCGCCGTCGACCA